>NZ_JBFBJY010000039.1:0-73448 GCF_040702125.1 Kitasatospora sp. NPDC085895
GGGGGGGGGGGGCCCCGGGGGGGCCCCCGCCCCCCCCCCCGCCCCGGCCCCCCCCACGGCGTTCTCGGCCGGCCCGTCAGGCCGGCAGGTCCCCCGTCTGGATCACCTCCGCGTACCAGCGCGCACTCTCCTTGGGGGTGCGCCGCTGGCTCGCGAAGTCCACGTGGACGATGCCGAACCGCTTGCTGTAGCCGAAAGCCCACTCGAAGTTGTCCAGCAGCGACCAGAGGAAGTAGCCCCGGACGGGCGCCCCGTCGGCGATCGCCCGGCGGACGGCGGCCAGGTGGCCGTGCAGGTAGGCGATCCGCTCCGGGTCGCGCACCGCGCCCGTCGGGTCGCAGTAGTCCTCGTACGCGGCGCCGTTCTCCGTGACCAGCAGCGGCAGGCCCGGCAGGTCGTCGCGCAGCCGGGTGAGCAGCTCGTACAGGCCCTCGGCGTCCACCGGCCAGCCCATCGCGGTGCGGCTGCCCTCGGCGGGCAGGAAGCGCACGCCGCGGTCGGCCGGCCACGGCGAGAGGTCGCCGGCGTGGCCGTCCTGGCGGGCGGCCGGGTTCTGCGGGTCGTCCGCGGCGACCACGGTCGGGGTGTAGTAGTTGATCCCCAGCGAGTCGATCGGGCGGGAGATCTCCGCCAGGTCGCCGTCGTGGACGAAGGACCAGTCGGTCACCCCCGCGGTGTCCGCCAGCACGTCCGCCGGGTAGCGGCCGTGGAACACCGGGTCCAGGAAGATCCGGTTCGCCAGGCCGTCGATCCGCCGCGCCGCGTCCAGGTCGCCCGCGTCCTGCGTCAGCGGGCGGACGGCCGCCAGGTTCAGCGTCAGCGACACCTGGGCCGCCGCCGGCAGCGCCGAGCGCAGCGCCGCGGTGCCCAGGCCGTGCGCCAGCAGCAGGTGGTGGTGGGCCGTCAGTGCGGCCGCCGGGTCGGTGCGGCCCGGCGCGTGGATGCCGTTGCCGTAGCCGAGGAACGCGCTGCACCACGGCTCGTTGAGCGTCGTCCATGTGCCGATCCGGTCGCCGAGGCGCTCGGCCGCGACCTGCGCGTACTCGGCGAAGCGGTACGCGGTGTCGCGGTTCGTCCAGCCGCCCGCGTCCTCCAGCTCCTGCGGGAGGTCCCAGTGGTAGAGCGTCGCCACCGGGGTGACCCCGGCCTCGAGCAGCTCGTCGACCAGCCGGTCGTAGAAGGCCAGGCCGGCCTCGTTCACCGGGCCGCGGCCGCCGGGCACGATCCGCGGCCAGGCCAGCGAGAAGCGGTACGCGCCGAGCCCGAGCGAGGCCATCAGGGCCACGTCCTCGCGGTACCGGTGGTAGTGGTCGGCGGCGATGTCGCCGGTGTCGCCGTTGCGGACCTTGCCCGGCGTGCGGCTGAAGGTGTCCCAGATGGACGGCGTGCGGCCGTCCTCGGCGGCGGCACCCTCGATCTGGTACGCGGCGGTCGCCGCGCCCCAGACGAAGCCGGCCGGGAAACCGGTGCGGACGGGGGAGGGGAGGGCTTCGACGGACATGTCGCCTTCCGGGGAGAGTGGTTGGGGATGCACGGGGGCGGGGGCGGCTCAGCCCTTGACGGCGCCCTGCATGATGCCGCCGACGATCTGCCGGCCCAGCAGCGCGAACACCAGCAGCACCGGGAGCGTGCCGAGCAGGGTGCCGGCCATCACGACCGACTGGTCCGGCACGTACCCCTGACCGAGCGACTTCAGTGCCACCTGCACCGTCGGGTTCTGCGAACTCAGCGCGACGATCGGCCAGAAGAAGTCGTTCCAGGTGGCCATGAAGGTCAGCATGCCGAGCACGGCCATGCCCGGACGGGCCACCGGCAGCACGATCGAGCGGAAGATCCGCAGCGCCGAGGCGCCGTCGACCCGGCCGGCCTCGATCAGCTCGTCCGGCAACGCCTGGATCAGGAACTGCCGCATGAAGAACACGCCGAACGCCGAGACCAGCGAGGGCAGGATCACCGCCGGCAGCTTGTTCTGCAGGTCCATCTTCACGATCACCATGAACAGCGGGATCACGCCCAGCTGCGGCGGGATCATCATGGTGCCGACCGTGACGGCCAGCAGCAGCCCGCGGCCGCGGAAGCGCAGCTTGGCGAAGGCGAAGCCGGCCAGCGTCGAGGAGAGCACCACGCCGGCGGTCACCGCGGCGGACACCAGCAGCGAGTTCCACAGCGCGGTGCCGATCGCGGCCTGCTGCAGCGCCTCACCGAAGTTGTGGAACAGGTTCGGCCCCGGGGTGAGCGACGGAGTCGCCGCGCTCAGCTCGGAGTTGGTCCGGCTGGCCGCCACCACCGTCCAGTAGAACGGGAAGACGAACAGCAGCGTGGCCGTGCCCAGCACCGCGTACGCGAGCGGGCCGCCCTGCAGGGGGGAGCGCTTGGCGAGCATCATCTCGATCACCGGTCCGTACGGTTGCGCCGGGCGGCGATCGCCGCGTTGAGCAGGGCGAGCACCACGATCAGCAGGAACATCACCCACGCCACGGCCGCCGCGCGGCCCAGGTGGAAGAAGGTCCAGCCCTGCTCGTACATGTAGAGGCCGAGGGTCTGGTACTGGTGCGAGATGCCGCCGCCCGAGTTGCCCTCGTACAGCAGCGGTTCGCCGAACAGCTGGGTTGCGCCGATGGTGGACACCACCACGGTGAAGACGATCGTCGGACGCAGACCGGGGATCGTCACGTGGCGGAACTGCTGCCAGCGCGAGGCGCCGTCCATCGCCGCCGACTCGTACAGCTCGCCCGGGATCGCCTGCATGCCGGCCAGGTAGATCAGCGCGTTGTAGCCCGTCCACCGCCAGGTGACGATCGCGGACACGCCGAGCTGCGAGGCCCAGGTGCTCGCCTGCCAGTCCACCGGGGAGAGGCCGACCGAGGTGAGCAGCCAGTTGATCAGACCGTAGTCGCGGCCGAACAGCTGGGCGAAGACCAGGGTGGCGGCCGCCACCGAGGTCGCGTACGGCATCAGCATCGCGACCCGGAAGAACGTCCGGCCGCGCAGCTTGTAGTTGAGCAGGTGCGCCAGGCCGAGCGCCATCAGCAGCTGCGGCACGGTCGACAGCACACCGATGGTGAAGGTGTTGCCCAGTGCGTTCCAGAAGAAGTGGTCCTCGAACAACCGGGTGTAGTTCTGCAGGCCCAGCCAGTCCATCTGCTCCGAGGTCTGCAGCTCCACCCGGTGCAGCGACACGTACGCGGTGTACACCAGCGGGAACAGCCCGAAGGCGGCGAACAGGACGAAGAACGGCGCGACGAACCCGTACGGGGCGAGACGCCCCGCCGCACGCGGGCCGGACCGGCGCGCCGCGGCGGCCGGTGCCGGCTGCCCGGGGCGCCGCCCGGCGGCCGGGGCCGGGGGAGAGGAGATGGCCATGGGGAGTCCTCGGACGGGGCCCCCGGCCGGACGGGCCGGAGGCCGGTGATCAGGCGTCTGTCACTGCCGGGGCGTCAGTTGCCGTTGGCCTTCTTGACGTTGTCCAGCGCGTGCTGCCAGGCGGTGGCCGGAGCGGTGTTGGTGCGCTCCACCTCGCCCAGCGCGTCGGTGAACGCCTTGCCGATCACGCCGTCGTCCGTCCCCAGCACCTGGGCCGGCATCGCGGCCGCGGACTCGCTGAAGATCTGGCCGATCGGCGCGTTGTTGAAGTACGGGTCCTGCACCGACTTGATCTCGGCCTGCGCCGCCGTGCTCGACGGGAAGGAGCCCTGCTTGGTGAAGAGCTTCACCTGCTGCTCCTTGGCGGTCAGCCACTTGATCAGCTCGGCGGCCTCCTTCGGGTGCTTGGCCGTCCGCGGGATCGCCAGGTACGAGCCGCCCCAGTTGCCGGTCTTGCCCGGGCCCGCGGCGATGTCCCACTTGCCGGCGGACGCGTCGCCGGCCTGGCCCTTGATGTAGCCGATCATCCAGGCCGGGCAGCTCAGCGTGGCGAACTTGCCCGTGGAGAAGGCCTTGTTCCACTCCGGGGTCCACTGCGGCAGCTTGGCCGACAGGCCGTCCGCGACCAGCTTGGCGGAGTCCTCCCACGCGGTCCTGACCGCCGGGCTGGTCTCGTACACCGGCTTGCCGCCCTCGTCGGAGTAGCGCACCTTCTGCTGCCCGACCTCGGCGGTGAACATGCCCGCCGCGCTGTCCGTCCAGGCGTTGCCGGGCTGCGCCTTGGCGGCGTACTGCTTGCCCAGCTCCAGGTAGCCCTGCCAGGTCGACCACTTGGCGGCCAGCTCGGTGCGGTCGGTGGGCAGGCCGGCCGCCTTGAACAGGTCGGTGCGGTAGCAGATCGCCTCCGGGCCGACGTCGGTGCCCGCGCCGAGCACCTTGCCGTCGGCGGTCTTGATCGCCGCGCCCTTCCACTCCACCAGGCCGTCGTTGACGTCGCCGATGCCGACGGACTTGAGGTCGGTGAACTTGTCGGCCTGCTTCTGCACGACGCTCGCCACCCGGCCGACCTCCAGGCCCTGGACGTCGGCCACGCCGCCGCCGCCGGCCAGCTTGGTCTGCAGGGCCTGCCAGTACTGGGCCTCGTCCTGGGTGTCGGACTGCTTGATGGTGATGTTCGGGTGGGCCTTCATGTACTCGTCGTAGAGGCCGGTCTCCTTGAACCCGAAGGTGCCGAAGAGGTCGATCGTCAACGTGACCTTGCCGTCGGCGGCGTCCTTCGATGCGGTGCCGCCGGAGGAACAGGCGGTGAGCAGCATGGCCGCCGCGAGGGCGGCGGTGCCGAGGGCGGCCGTACGGCGGGCTCTGAACGGGCGCATGGGGATGTCTCCTGACCGGACAGGGTGGGTGGCTGGAGTCTGCGAAGGGGAGCACTGACGGGCAAGCGCTCTCCGCGGGCCGCCGGCATGTCGATGCCCGGTGCCTCATTTCTGAGAGCGCTCTCAGCGATGCAAGGAGAGTGCCGGGACCGGCGGGTGGCCGTCAAGAGGTCGAAACCTGACCGTGACCTCGGAGCCCGACCCTCCGCCCTGGCCCTACGGGCCTTTCCCGCCTTCGGTGCGGCCGTACGGCGGATTCGGTTCAGCGCATTGACACTCCGTCGGATCCGGCCCTACCGTCCGATCGCTGAGAGCGCTTTCAGAACTCACCCTCACACTCACCCGTCCCCCACCCCCACCCGAGGTGGACCCGATGAAGCTCAGATCCCTGCGCAGTCCGGCCGCGGCGGTCACCGCCCTCGCCCTGGCGGCCGCCGCCGCCCTCACCGCGACCGTCGCCGCCGGCAGTGCCGCCGCCGCGACCGTCCCGGTCGGCCTCGGCGGATACGCCGACACCCGCCCCGCCGGCACGGTCGGGCCGAGCAACTCCGACGGCGCCCCCGTCACCCCCAAGGTCACCGCCCGGGCGGCCGGCAAGGCCGCCCCCACCAACGACTGGTGGTCCTCGCTGATCTACCAGCGCTACGCGGGCAACCCGTACTCCGAGAACATGTACGCCCACCCGTTCACCTTCAAGGCGAACGCGAGCGGCCTGGAGGTGGGCTACCCCACCACGCCGACCATCACCTCCGACGGGCGCCAGTACGACTTCACCCACACCCGCGACCTCACCCTCGGCGTGGCCGGCCTCAACTCCCCGGACACCAAGGTCGACGGCTGGTCCGACTGGACGGTCACCCCCTACTGGGCCGACGGCGGCCACACCTTCAGCGCCACCGTCGGCCACGGCCTGCCGTACGTCTACGCGCACGCCACCGGCGGCGCCGCCCAGATCACCACCGCGGGCACCCCGACCGTCTTCTCCGACCAGGGCAACGTCCTCGGCATCACCGTCGGCGGCCACCACTACGGCCTCTTCGCCCCCACCGGCACCGACTGGACGGTCAGCGGCAGCACCCTCACCGCCGCCCTCGGCGGCAAGGACTACTACTCCGTCGCCGTGCTGCCCTCGCCGGCCGACCTCGCCCGGTACCGCACCTACGCGTACAACTTCGTCACCGACACCAAGGCCACCTGGACCTACCAGGAGGCCGCCGGCACGCTGAGCACCACCTACACCGCCACCACCACCGCGCAGGAGGGCGTCGGGACGGGCACCCTGCTCGCCCTCTACCCGCACCAGTGGCAGGCCACCGCCGACCCGCTGACCTCCCTCTCCTACACCTCGCCGCGCGGCACCATGAAGGTCCGCGAGGGCGCCTCGTTCACCACCGCGCAGACCGTCACCGGCGTGCTGCCCTCACTGCCCGACCTCGGTGCCTACGACCGCACCGCGCTCGGCACCATGGTCAAGGCCGAGGCGAACGCCGCCGACCCGTGGCAGGGCGCCACCGACACCTACTGGACGGGCAAGGCCCTCGGCCGGCTCGCCCAGCTCGTGCCCGTCGCCGACCAGCTCGGCGACACCGCCACCCGCGACAAGCTGATCGGCCTGCTCAAGGGCAAGCTCGAAACCTGGTTCAAGGGCACCGGCTCGTCCGTCTTCGCCTACGACCCCACCTGGAAGACGCTGATCGGCTACCCCGCCTCCTACGGCACCGACGCCGAACTCAACGACCACCACTTCCACTACGGCTACTTCGTCCAGGCCGCCGCCACCGTCGCCCGCTACGACGCGGCCTGGGCCGCCGACTCCGCCTGGGGCGGCATGGTCAAGCTGCTCGCCAAGGACGCCGCCAACGCCGACCGCACCGACGGCCGCTTCCCCCTGCTGCGCAACTTCGACGTCTACGCGGGCCACGGCTGGGCCTCCGGCCACGCCGGCTTCGCCGCCGGCAACAACCAGGAGTCCTCCTCCGAGGGCCTCAACTTCAGCTCCGCGCTGATCCTCTACGGCTCCGCCACCGGCGACACCACCCTGCGCGACCTCGGCGTCTACCTGTACACCACCGAGGCCAACGCCGTTCAGCAGTACTGGTTCGACGCCGACCACAGCGTCTTCCCGAGCACCTTCGGCCACGCCACCGTCGGCATGGTCTGGGGCAGCGGCGCCGCCTACTCCACCTGGTGGACGGCCTCGCCCGGCATGATCCACGGCATCAACTTCCTTCCCCTCAACGGCGGATCGCTCTACCTCGGCCGCCGCCAGGACGACCTGCGCGCCAACCTCGCCGAACTCAAGGCCAACAACGGCGGCGCCTTCACCGACTGGCGGGACCTCCTCTGGGAGACCGAGGCCCTCGAGGACCCGGCCGCCGCCAAGGCCGACTGGGACGCCGGGAACGCCGGCTACACCCCGGAGGAGGGCGAGTCCAAGGCCCACACCTACCACTGGATCCACAACCTGGCCTCGCTCGGCACCCTGGATGCGGCGACCACCGCCGACACCCCGACCGCGGCGGTCTTCACCAGCGGCGGCACCCGCACCCACGTGGCGCACAACTACACCACCACCGCCCGCACCGTGCACTTCTCGGACGGCTACGCGCTGACCGTGCCCGCCCGCTCCACCGCCAGCGAGCGCGGCAGCCGGCAGGACGGCGGAACCGGCGGCGTCACCCCGTCGCCCACCCCGACCGGATCGCCGACCGCCTCGCCCACGCCGACCCCGACCCCGACACCCACCCCGACCGCGACGGCCACCACCGGCAACACCTTCTACCTGCAGCCCGGCGGCACCCTGACCACCGCCTACGGCAGCGCGGCCGCCACCGACACGCTGCCCTCCGCGGGCGGCACCAACCACGACGGCACCCCGTACCAGGCCAAGGTCTACGAGATCCGCAACCTCAGCGGCACCGTGAAGCCCGGCGCGGCCACCGACTTCGACCTCTGGGTCGACGCCGGCAGCGCCGTCGGCCTCGGCCAGCAGGCCAGGATCTCCTACGACCTGACCGGCGACGGGACCTTCGAACGCGTCGAGACCTACCGGTACTTCGCCACCGACCCGGTCGCCGGCTGGGAGCGCTACTCCGGCACCGCGGCCGGACTCGCCTCCGCCACCGGCACCCTCGGCACCCTCGACCACGGAACCGTCCGCATCGAGGTCTGGTCCGCCATCGGCAGCGCCCCCGCCCAGCTGCGGGTCGGCGCCACCCAGACCCAGGGCAGCGCCTCCGTCCTGCGGATCCCGTTCACCTAGTCCCGGGCTTCAGGGGGCGTGGGAATGGTTCCACGCGTTCCTGAGCCGACCGCCCGAACGCCCGCTCCCCGTCCGTCCCGCGCGCATCGCCGGGGCAGGCGGGGAGCCCCCGCGCATCCCGGCCCCTACTCGGGCCCGCCGGCCGCGCCGACGCAGGCCTCGTTGCCCTCGGGGTCGGCCAGTACCCAGTGGGCGGGCGCGAACTCGTCGTTCACCAGACGGCCGCCGGCGGCGATCGCCGCGGCGATCCGGGCCTCGGCCAGGTCGTGCGGCACCCAGACGTCGACGTGGACCCGGTTGCGCTGCGGGCGGGGCTCCGCCATCTGCTGGAAGTAGAACGGCGCCCCGCGGCGCTGCGGGTCGACCAGGTCCTCGGGGCTGGCGGCCCGCTCCCGGTAGCCGAGCAGGGCCCGCCAGAACGCCACCACCGCGGGCCCGGCGAGGGCGTCGACGGTCACCTGGACGGTCTGCACCGCCGACGGGTCCGCCGGAAGCTCCAGCTTGCGGGCCACCGCCGAGATCAGCCGGGCGAGTTCGACGTGCCGCTCGGTCAGCCCGTAGTAGTCCTCGGTGAGGGTGATCAGCCGTACCGTGACGCCCTCGGGCCGCAGGTCCACGTCCGGGGCGTCCGCGCCCGCCCCGGCCAACTCGCCGATCTCCTGGACGAATCGCACGCCGGCCGCGAACGACCCGGTGCGGAAGTAGGCGCAGGCGCCCTCGCCGAGCACCCGCCAGTCCTGCACGCCCTCGCTCTCGTGGAAGTGCCGGGGCCTGATCCGTCCGGTTCCGTTCGCGCCATCGGTCATGCGCGCCAACGTAGCAGGTCGTCGACCAACTACCTCCGGCCGCGGACTACTTCTGCCCGCGGACTACTTGACGCGGTCGACCAGCCGGAACCGCTGCAGGACGAGCGGTGTGGTGTCGTCGACGGTGTGGTGCGGATCCTCCAGGACGGCCCGCAACTCCGCGCCGTGCCAGAAGTCCTCGTGGCCGGCCCGCCACTCGGCGACCGAGGTGTAGCCCTCGCCCTCGGCCACGGCGTGCGCCAGCCCGACTTCGGCGAGCGGGGCGATCCGCACCTCGGTCAGCTCGATCACCGCGACCACCTGCCCGGCCGAGTCGACCACGGCCTCCCGGTACCCGGGGCCGGGGATGCTCTCGCCGAGCTTCTCGTACTCCGCGACCAGGCCGGTGGTGCTGGTCTTGGAGCCGTCCAGGATCGCCGCGACGAGCGCGTCGCGCAGCGGGCCGGGGAAGGCGAACTCGGCCCTGGGCAGGCCCTCGTGGCTGTCGTGGTCCATCCGGTCAGGCTAGCCCGGCGGTCGGTCGTGGGCATCCGGATTCCGGCCGGGCCGCGCCCGGGACCCGCTGCCGGGCAAGCGATTTCCGGCGCGGTGGGCCCCCGCGGATGATGTCCACAGGTCAAGTGGGCCCTAAGAGACGCTTAAGGAACTGCGGAGATTTGTATCGTCGCAGGTCAGGGGCTTGGCGTTGATGAGGGGTGGCATTGTCGGCGGGGGTGACCCGTCGGTAGCGTGTGGGCCCACCGGAGCCGCCCCGGTCGCGAAGAGAGCGCTCTCGCTCCTTCGGGTACGCGCGGTCTTTCCCTGCCCCACCCCCACGTCCCCAGGAAGGGGTGCGCCTGCCATGGCCTCCCACCGCAAACGCCGCTGGTCGCTCGGCGGGCTCGTGCTCACGCTCACCACGGCCCTCGTGGGCGCGGCACTGGTCTCCGCCAACGACGCCGTGGCCCCGCGGGCCGGCGCCGCGACCGCCGCACAGACCTGGTCCGACGAGTTCGACGGCCCGGCGGGCCGCGGCCCCGACGCCGCCAAGTGGACCCTGGAGACCGGTGGCGGCGGCTTCGGCAACCACGAGCTGGAGTACTACACCAACAGCACCTCCAACGCCTCGCTGGACGGCCAGGGCCACCTGGTCATCACCGCGAAGAAGGACACCGACCCCGGCCTCGGCTGCTGGTACGGCCAGTGCCAGTACACCTCGGCCCGGCTGAACACCGCCCGGACCTTCACCCAGGCGTACGGCCGGTTCGAGGCCCGGATCAAGATCCCGCGCGGCCAGGGCGTCTGGCCGGCCTTCTGGATGCTCGGCAACGACCTCGGTTCGGCGGGCTGGCCGAACAGCGGCGAGATCGACGTCATGGAGAACATCGGCCGCGAGCCGAACAGCGTGCACGGCACCATCCACGGTCCCGGCTACTCGGGTGCGGGCGGCCTCGGCGCCGCGTACAGCCTGCCCGGCGGCAAGGCCTTCGCCGACGACTTCCACGTCTTCTCCGTCGACTGGAGCCCCAACTCCATCGTCTGGTCGGTCGACGGCACCCCGTACGAGACCCGCACCCCGGCCGACACGCACGGCAACAAGTGGGTCTTCGACCACCCGTTCTTCGTCATCCTCAACCTGGCGGTCGGCGGCGACTGGCCGGGCAGCCCGGACGGCTCGACGGCCTTCCCGCAGACCATGGTCGTCGACTACGTGCGGGCCTCCACCTCGGGCAGCGGCCCGGCGGCGTCGGGCCCGATCCGCGGCATCGGCGGCATGTGCGCCGACGTGGCCGGCGGCTCCAGCGCCGACCGCACCCCGATCCAGCTGCACAACTGCACCGGCGGCGCGGCCCAGCAGTGGACGGTCGGCAACGACGGCACCGTCCGCGCCCTCGGCAAGTGCCTCGACGTGGCGGGCGGTTCCACCGCGGCCGGCGCCGTCGTCCAGCTGTACACCTGCAACGGCACCAACGCCCAGAAGTGGACGTACACCGCCGCGCACGACCTGACCAACGTCGGTGCGGACAAGTGCCTGGACGCCAAGGACGGCTCTTCGGCCGACGGCACCCGGCTGCAGACCTGGACCTGCAACGGCACCGCGGCCCAGAAGTGGACCGTCGGCTGACTCCCCGGCCCCGGCGGTTCCACCGCGGCGCCCCGCCCCCGGCTCCCTGCCGGGGCGCGGGGCGCCCGCCGTGCGGGGGGCACCCGCGGCGGCCGCGCCCCTGAGGCGGGTCTGCGACGGCGTGCGGATGCCCTCCTCGGGGTGCGTGGGGACACCTCCGGCCGAAGCCCGGGGAGAACTGTGCGATGCGGATGCGGGCCACCGTACGGACCAGGGGTGAGCCGGCTGGTCACGAGCACCACTCCCGAACTGCGCAGTTCGCCCCCGGCGGCCTTCGATCCGGGAGCTGCCTCCGCGCCCCCGGATCGACCTCCCGAGCGCCCTGCAAAGACAGGGTCCTACGGCCGCCGTTCGGGGAGGGGGCGCAGGGCGGGCCAGCGGGCGAGCATGCCCTCGTGCATGGCGGTCGCGAGGCGTGCCAGGTCGCGGGAGGCGGGGGTGTCGGCGGTGAGGCGGCCGACCGTCCGCAGGCGGTGGGCGAGGCGCTGGCGGGCGGTGGCGGTGCCCCAGGTCCAGTCGCGGTGCGGGATCCGGGCCAGGTGGTCGGTGGTGCCGCGGTGGGCGCGCTGGACGAGTGCGTCGCCGCGCAGCAGCCACCCGGCGCAGGCGTCGGCGAGGTCGCCGTCCACCTCGGTGCCGGTGTCGGCGCGCCACTGGGCGCGGTAGGCGGCCTCGGCGGCGGCCAGCCGCTCCCGGGCGGGGGCGGTGGCGCACCAGCAGGTGGGGAACCCGATCCGCAGGTAGGCGAGTTCGACGATGCCGGGCCCGCGGGAGGCCTGCTCGAAGTCGACGAAGCGCAGGCCGTCCCCGGTATGCAGGTCGTTGCCCGGGCACGGGTCCCCGTGCAGCAGGGCGCGGCCGGGCAGCCGGGCCAACCGGTCGACGACGCCGTCGAGTTCGGCGCGCGCACCGGCCGGGACGACGACGCCGAGCATCCTGGCCAGCCGGAGGAAGGCCGCCACGTCCTCGTCGGTGGGCCCGGACCAGGCGGGCAGGCCGTCGGCGCCGCCGGGGCCGGCCGCGGCGTGCAGCCGGGCCAGGGCGGCCGCGTAGCCGATCACCCAGTCGGCGCGGGGCGTGCCGTCGGCGAGGTGTTCCAGGACGATCACCCGGGCCGCCGGGTCCGCTCCGAGGAGCTTCGGGGCGACCGGCGGGTCGGTGCGGGCGGCGAGGCGGAGGGCGGCCGTCTCGCGGGCGTACCGGTCGTCGGCGCCGGGCCCGTCGCGGAGCTGTTTGACGACCACGGGGGTGCCGGCGAGTTCGGCCCGCCACACCCGGGAGCGGGGGCTGCTGCCCAGCCGGCGGGCTCCGCGGGGCGTGCCGAGTTCGGCCCTCAGCCGCTCCCCGAAGGGCAGTCGTGACCACATGGCGTCATCATCACACGGGTACGAACCGTCCGGCGAGCGCATTGTTGACGATGCGTCAGGCCGAGCCTCGGACCACCAGTCGGGTCGGCGTGATGACCGAGGTCGGGCCGCGGCGGCCGGTGGTGTCGGCCTGGCCGGCGAGGCGGCGCAGCAGCAGGCGGGCCATCAGGCGACCCATGTCCTCGATGTCCTGGCGCACGGTGGTCAGCGGCGGGTCCGTCCAGGCGGCGATCTGCTCGACGTCGTCGAAGCCGACCACGGCCACGTCCTCCGGCACCCGGCGGCCGGCCTCGCGGAGCACCCGCAGCGCGCCCGAGGCCATCGCGTCGGAGGCCGCGAAGACGGCGTCGAGGTCGGGGCGGCGGGCGAGCAGTCCGGCCATGGCGCGGCCGCCGCCGTCCGGGGTGAAGTCGCCCTCGGCGATCAGGTCGGGGTCGCCGTCGGGCAGCAGGTCGCGGTAGCCGTCGAGGCGGTCGACGGAGGAGGTCTGGTCGAGCGGGCCGGTGATGGTGGCGATCCGCGTCCGGCCGAGGGACTGCAGGTGCTGGACGGCGATCCGGCCGCCGCCGCGGTTGTCGCTGTCCACGTAGGTCAGCTCGCGGTCGGACTCGGCGCCGGGCCAGCCGGGGCGTCCGCCTATCACGAACGGCAGGCCGACCCGGCGGGCGATGTCCGGCAGCGGGTCGCTGTGGTGGAGCGAGAAGAGCAGGGCGCCGTCCACGTGCCCGCCGCCGAGGTAGCGGCCGACCCGTTCGAAGTCGGCCTGGTCCTCGATGAGCAGCAGCACCATCTGGTTGTCCGCGGCGGACAGCTCGCGGGAGATGCCGCGCAGGTGCTTGGCGAAGAACGGGTCGGAGAAGAGCCTGCTCTCCGGCTCGGAGACGACCACGGCGACGGCCTGGTTGCGCCGGGTGACGAGGGTGCGGGCCGCCAGGTTGGGGACGTAGCCGAGCTCGTCGACGGCGCGCTGCACCTTCTCGCGCAGCGAGGCGCGGACGCCGGCGCCGCCGTTCACCACCCGGGAGGCGGTGGCCCGGGAGACGCCGGCCCGTTCGGCGACGGACTCCAGGGTCGGTCTGGGCAGGGCGCCCGCGGTGTCGCCCCGCCCGGCGGGGCCGGGGCCGGGGTGGGATCCGCCGCGGGCCGGTGCGCCGCCGGAGGGCGCGGCGGGTGGTCCGTCGCCGGTGGGCTGGTGCTGCGACACCCTGGGCTCCTCTCACGGATCTGTTCG
Organism: Kitasatospora sp. NPDC085895; assembly: GCF_040702125.1. Taxonomy (NCBI): domain Bacteria; kingdom Bacillati; phylum Actinomycetota; class Actinomycetes; order Kitasatosporales; family Streptomycetaceae; genus Kitasatospora; species Kitasatospora sp. NPDC085895. Next base: position 13,510 of record NZ_JBFBJY010000039.1, read on the forward strand.
CATCAGAGCCTATCGGGTGCGTCGAGTCTATTGAGAGCGCTCCCAAGAATCGGGTCGTGTCGGACACCGGGCCTCCTCCCGGGCCGGACGGCGATGTCCGATTTCCGCCGGTCGGGGCCGTCCGGGTGGCGCAGACTGGAGGGCGTGATCGACGACGAGACCAGGTACCGGGCCGTGGACAGCCGCGACTCCCGCTTCGACGGCGTCTTCTTCACTGCTGTCCGCACGACCGGGATCTACTGCCGGCCGAGTTGCCCGGCGGTGACCCCCAAGCGCGTCAACTGCACCTTCTACCCGACCGCGGCCGCAGCCCAGGGCGCCGGCTACCGGGCCTGCCGCCGCTGCCGCCCGGACTCCGTCCCGGGCTCGCCGGAGTGGAACCACCGCGCCGACCTGGTCGGCCGCGCGGTGCGGCTGATCGGCGACGGCGTCGTCGACCGCGAGGGCGTCGCCGGCCTCGCCGAGCGCCTCGGCTACAGCGCCCGCCAGCTGCAGCGCCAGCTCACCGCCGAACTCGGCGCCGGCCCGCTCGCCCTGGCCCGCGCCCAGCGCGCGCAGACCGCCCGGCTGCTGCTGCAGACCACCGGGCTGCCGGTCACCGAGATCGCCTTCGCGGCCGGCTTCGCCTCCGTGCGGCAGTTCAACGACACCGTGCGCGAGGTGTACGACCGCACCCCGACCGCGCTGCGGGCGGAGACCGCCGGCCGGCGGGCCAGGCCCGCGACGGCCGGCACCCTCGCGCTGCGGCTCGCCTACCGCGGCGCGCTGGACGGCGACCACCTGCTCGACTTCCTCGCGCTGCGCGCCGTGCCCGGCATCGAGGAGGTCGTCCCGGGCGGCCGCCCCGGGGTGCGCACCTACCGCCGCACGCTCGCCCTCCCGTACGGCCACGCCGTCGCCGAGGTGGACGGGCTCGCCGCCGCCGATCCGCCGACCCGCGGCTGGCTGGACTGCCGCCTCGCCCTCACCGACCTGCGCGACCTCACCACCGCCGTGCACCGGCTGCGTGCGCTGTTCGACCTGGACGCCGACCCGGACGCGGTGGACGAGCAGCTCGGCGCCGACGCCCTGCTCGGCGCGGCCGTCCGCGCCCGCCCCGGGATCCGCTCGCCCGGCCACGTCGACCCGCACGAGCTCGCCGTCCGCGCCGTGCTCGGCCAGCAGGTCACGGTCGCCGCCGCCCGCACGCTCGCCGGCCGGCTCGCCGAGCGGTACGGCGCCGCGCTGCCCGCACCCAGCGGCGGCCTGCGGCTGCTCTTCCCGACCGCGGCCGCGCTCGCCGGGGCCGAGGACGCCGACCTCGCCATGCCGGCGGCCCGCCGCCGCGCGCTGCGCGGCCTGTGCGCCGCGCTCGCCGACGGCACCGTCCGCCTCGACGGCGGGGTGGACCGCGAGGAGGCCTCCGCCGCGCTGCTCGCCCTGCCCGGCATCGGCCCCTGGACGGTCGGCTACCTGCGGATGCGGGCGCTCGGCGACCCGGACGTCCTGCTGCCGGGCGACACCGGCGTCCGGCACGGACTCCAGCGGCTCGGCCTGCCCGGGGACGCGGCCGCCGCCACGGCCGCCGCCCGTCCCTGGTCGCCCTGGCGCTCCTACGCGGTGCACCGGCTCTGGCTCGCCTCGGCGGCCCCGGCGCCGGCCGCCCCGGTCGCGGCCGGCCCCGCACCGGTCGGAGCGGTCCCCGCGGCGGAGGCCGGACCGCTCACCCCGGAGGTGGCGCGATGACCACGGTGTTCACGACCATGCCCAGCCCGCTCGGCGACCTGCTGCTCGCAGGCCGGGCGGACGGCGACGGGCCGGTCGCCCTGATCGCCGTCACCGCCCCCGGGCAGCGCGGCGTCCGGGCCGAACCGGAGCCCGACTGGCTGCCCGACCCGGAGGCGCTGGCCCCCGCCGTGGACCAGCTCACGGCCTACTTCGCGGGCACCCGGACCACGTTCGACCTGCGGCTCGACCCCGAGGGCAGCGAGTTCCGCCGCCAGGTGTGGCAGGCGCTGGAGGACATCCCGTACGGCAGCACCGTCAGCTACGGCGAACTCGCCGCCGCGGCCGGGCTGCCCCCGACGGCCGTCCGGGCGGTCGGCGGCGCCGTCGGTGCCAATCCGCTGCTGGTGGTCCGCCCCTGCCACCGGGTCGTCGGTGCGAGCGGCGCCCTCACCGGCTTCGCCGCCGGCGTCGACCGCAAGCGCTGGCTGCTGGACCACGAACGCGGCGCCACGCTCTTCTGAGGCCCGCCCTGCTGCCGGGGAGCCGTCCCGGACCTGCCGGACCTGCCTGACCTACCGGTGCGGGCGGGGGCGGCGGGCCTCAGCTGCGGTCGTCCGGAGCGCCGGTGTCGCCGGCCAGCGTGCGGGCGAGGTGTTCGAGGCCGGGCAGGGCGTTCATCACCGCGTCGCGGTCGGTGGGCGAGAGGCTCTCCAGGGCGTCGGCGAGGCGGCGCTCGTGGGCCCGGCGCCAGTCCAGCAGCTGGGTGCGGCCGGCCTCGGTCAGCGCGATCCGGGCGGTGCGGCGGTCGCCGGGGTCGGCCTGGCGGTCGACGAAGCCCGCCTCCAGCAGCTTGCCGACCAGGCCGCTCACGGTGTTCGGGGCCAGCCGCTGCCGGGCCGCCAGCTCGCCGACCCGCATCGGGGCGGCGGCGAGCGTCTGCAGCAGTTCCACCTGCGCCATCGGCAGCGACTCCCACGGGTAGTCGGTGCGGATGCTGCTGCGCAGGGCCCGGCGCAGCCGGGTGATCACGTCGGTCAGCCGCTGGGCCCGCTCGATCGCCACGGCCTCCTCCAGGGGGGAGGCGGCGGCCGCGTCCCCGGGCGGGGGAGGCGCGGGCGCGGTGGGCGGTGCGGGGTGGGACGGCTCCGACATGGCGGACAGCGTATCGGCTCGCCGGTGGCCTCCCGCCCCACCACTCACGGGCGTACCACGGTGCGGACTCTTCTGTTCACAGACATGATCTGTTTACGAGTATGTCTGCTGCAGAGGTAGCATGGGGCCGTGCCTGCACCCGCCCACCGAACCCGGCTGGTCGACAGCGTCCTGCTGCTGACCGAGCGGCCGCGGCCGCGCACCGTCGCCGCCTGGCCGCACGCCCACTGGCTCGCGGTCGGCACCGTCTGCCTCGGCGCGTTCCTCGGCCAGCTGACCGCGAGCGTCACCGCCCTGGTCTTCCCGGCCCTGGGACAGCACTTCGGCGCCGGGTTCGCCTCCGTCGAGTGGGTGGCGCTCGCCTACCTGCTGGTGCTCGTCGCCCTGCTGGCCCCCGTCGGCCGGCTCTCCGACACGGTCGGCCGCAAGACGATGTACCTCGGCGGGTTCGCGCTCTTCGCCCTGGCCTCCCTCGCCGCCGGCTTCGCCGGAGCGCTCTGGGTGCTGGTCGCCTGCCGGGCCGTCCAGGCCGTCGGCGGGGCGATGATGCAGGCGAACAGTGTCGCACTGGTCGCCCGCGGGGTCCCGGCCGGGGCCATGCGCACCGCGCTGGGCATCCAGGCCGCCGCACAGGCGCTCGGACTGGCGCTCGGACCGACCGTCGGCGGGCTGCTGGTCGCACACGCGTCCTGGCGGTGGGCCTTCTGGGTCAACGTCCCGATCGCGGTGCTCGGCCTGCTGGCCGGCTGGTTCCTGCTGCCGCGCAGCCGCCGCGAGCCCGCCCCGGCCCGCCTTGCCGAGCCGGCCGGCCTTGCCGCCCCGGCCCGCCCCGCCGAGGCGGCCGGACACGGTGGCGGCACCCGCCGCGAGTCGCGCTTCGACCTGCTCGGCCTCCTCCTGCTGGCGGCCGCCTCCTCCTCGCTGCTGCTCGCCCTCTCGACCGCCGCCGGCCTGCCGCTGCCGGGCTGGGCCGTGGTGGTGCTGCTCGCCGCCGCGGGCGCCTTCACGGTCGCGCTCGCCCGCCAGGAGCAGCGGGCGGACACCCCGATCATCGCCCCCGGCCTGGTCAACACCCCCGGGGTCCGGGCCGGCCTGGTGGTCGCACTGATCGGCTACCTGCTGCTGTTCTGCCCCCTGGTGCTCGGGCCGGTGATGCTGGACTCGGCCGGGGTGTCCGCCGGTGCCGCCGGCCTGGTGATCACCGCGCTGCCGGCCGCCTTCGCGATCGCCGCCACCGCCGGCGGCGCCCTGCTGCCCCGGCACTGGTCGGACGCCCGGCGCGGCCGCGCCGGCGCCCTGGTCACCACTGCGGGCCTGCTGGTCCTCGCGGTGCTGCCGGTGTCCCCGCTGCTCGCGCCCGTCCCGCTGGCCGTGGCCGGCTTCGGGCTCGGCCTGCTGCTGCCCGCCAACAACACCCTGGTGATGCGGTCGATCCCGGCGGAGAGCTCCGCGGTCGGCGGCGGCATGGTGAACATGGTGCGCAGCCTCGGCACCGCGCTCGGCACCGCCCTGCCGGTGCTCGGCGTCCACCTGGCCGGGGCGGGCGCAGGCGGTCGGGCCGTCCTGCTGCTGCTGGTCGCCGCCGCGCTGGCCGCCGTCCGGCTCTGCCGGACCGGCCGCCCCCGGCCCGCCGTCCGCGGCTGACGCCAGCCGTCCGCGGCAGACGTCCGGCGCCCGTGACCGGCCTGGCGCGCCCCGCACGAACGGCGGCGGGCGGGCCGGACGCTGCCGTCCGACCCGCCCGCCGCCGTGCCGAGACTCAGGAGAGCGGCTGTGCGCCGCGCTTCGCGAGCATCGAGGTCATCAGGTCGATCTCCGACTTCTGCCCGTTGACCATGGTCTGGGCGAGCCGCTTCTCGACGTCGTTGCGGGCCACGTCCACGTAGGCCTGCGCCATCGCCACGCCGCCCTTGTGGTGCTCGATCATCAGCTGCAGGTACAGCACCTCGGCGTCCCGGCCGCTCAGCGAGCGGAGCTTGGCCAGGTCCGTGTTGGTGGCCATGCCCGGCATCAGCGAGCCGTCGTGCGCGGCGTAGCTGTGGCCCATCCACGCCATCGGCTTGGCCGAGGTGCTCTGGGTCAGTCCCCACTGGTCGAGCCAGCCCGACATCATGCCGCGCTGGTTCGCCTGGGTGTTGATGATGTCGAAGGCCAGGTTGCGCACCTCCTCGTCCTGCGTGCGGTCGCGGACGATGAAGGACATGTCGATGGCCTGCTGGTGGTGGGTCGCCATGTCGCGGGCGAACCCGGCCTCCGGCGAGTCGGTGGCGGGCGCCGCCGCCGCCGACGAACCGCCGGAGTCCGAACCGCCCGCCACCAGGGCGGACACGCCGAGGCAGAGCGCGATCACCGCGGCGATCGCGGCCGGCCACCACAGCAGCTTCCGCGACCGGCGCGGCGCACCGCCCCCGCCGGACTCCCCGGTCCGGGTGGCCGAGGTCTCCTCGGCGCCCGTCATCACGGCATCACACCGGAGCTGCAGGACGCGCCGGGCTCCTGGGTCTGCGGACCCTGGACGTACTTGGTGAAGAACTGCTCCACCCGCGGGTCACCGGCGCTGTCCACGTTCAGCTGGGTGCCCCAGGCGGAGAGCGTGATCGGGCTCTTCTCGTCCGGGTACGGGCTCATGAGGGTGTACGGGGTCGCCTTGACCTTCTCCGACAGCTTCTTGATGTCGTCGGCGGACGCCTTCGAGTTGTACGTCACCCAGACCGCGCCGTGCTCCAGCGAGTGCACCGCGTTCTCGTTGGCGAGCGGCTTGTCGTAGACGTCGCCCATGCAGTTCGCCCAGCGCGGGTTGTGGTCGCCGCCGACCGGCGGGGTCTGGGCGTAGGTGACCTTGGTCTCGACGTGGTTGCGCGACAGGTTGTCCCAGGTCTGCACGCCCTGGATCGGAGCCTTGGCGGCGGCCTCCTTCGCGTCCTTGTCGTGCTTGGCGTCGAGGGCTATCCAGGTACCGGCACCGATCATGCCGGCCAGCAGCACGCCGGCCACGCTGAACGCGATGATCTTGTTGCGGCGGTCGCGCTTCTGCTCTGCGGCACGCAACTCCGCGATGCGGGTCCGACGGTCGGCCTGCCGCTCGGACTGGCTCTGCCGGTTGCCCGGGTTGCCGGAGGTCTGCTTGGACGGCTTGGACTGCCTGGAGGCGGAACCCATGAGTGTTGTCCTTGTCTCCGCGGTGCGCGCGGGCACGGCGGTGGGGCGAGAGGGGGAGGGGGCGGCGGAGCCGCCGGCCCGTCCGGTGCGCGGGGGCACGGGTCACGGCCGACGGTGGGTTCCGCTCAGGACCTGTGGACCTGCAGTACGTGGAGGTCGGGCGCGGGGGGCGGCCCGGCCAGCGTGTCGAGCGGGACGGCGGCGGGCAGCGACGGCGCCGGAACCAGCTGCGGCAGGGTGACCGCGACCGGCTGCGGGGGAGCGTTCGGCAGCTGCGCCTCCAGCCCGCGGAACGGATGGCTGGTGCAGCCCTTCCCCGGGGCCGGATGGTCGCCGTCGGCGGAGCACCAGACGTGCGCACCGCCCTCGTCCGACCAGCGCGCCACGGCGTGCCCGGCGCCATGGGCGGCCGGGACGGCGTCGGCGGCCTGCGGACCGGTGGCGGCCGAGGTCCGGGGGGCGGCCGGCACGTGCCCGGACACCGCCTTCGCGGTCCCGGCGCACGGCAGCAGCGTCAGCAGACCCGCGACGAGCAGCGCCCACAGCACCACGGCCGGGCGGCTGCCCGCCCGGACGGACCGCACCGGCTCACCGGTCGCGGATGCTGGCACGCTCATGCGCACATATTAATCAGCCGAAGGGGTGAAACGGTCCCCCTCTTGGCCCTCCCGACCCGGGCCGGAGGGCCCTTCCTGCCCATTTCAGGGCCCCAAAAAGGACGCTCCGGACATCCACCCCCCGCACGTCCGCACCCCCTCCGGACGGATGGCCGAATCCGGCCGGATCACGCCGCCGCTGCGCCCGACGGGTGGCCGGGTGTCCCCGAAAGCCGGACACCGTCGTTCTCCTTCGGAAGAATGACCAGCCGAGTCCGGCACACGGCCCGCTCGGCAGACGGCAGACACGGCACGAGGAGCCGCCACGTGAGCAACCAGGGCGCATCCCCGCACGACCGGCCCGAGGACGGCTGGTGGCAGGCGGTCTACGCGGGTCCGGCGGGCACCCTGCCCGACGCCCCCGGAGCCGCCGCCGGCGAGGGCAGCGTCGACGACTGGTTCGACTCCGCGTCCGGCATGATCGGCCCCCAGCGCACCGCCTCCCCGAAGGACGGATCCCCGGCCGGCGGCCCGGACGCCGCCCCGGATGCGCCCCCGCAGGCCGTACCGCCCGCGCCCGCTCCGGCGCCGAAGGCCTCGCCCATTCCGTCCCGGCCGCACTGGGCGCCGCCGGTGAAGGCGGAGCAGGAGGCCGCCGCCGAGCCCGGTCCGGGGCCGGCGCCGGGACGGGCCCCGTCCCGGCCGCACTGGGCCTCGGCTGCGAACGCGGAGAAGGAGAAGGGGAACGCCGGGCAGCGGAGCCCCGCCGCGGTGGAACCCCTCGTCGACGAACCCCTCCTCGACGAGCTCGGTGTCGCCGGGCCCGCCGCCGAGGGAACCGGCATCGACGAGCCGAGCATCGACGAGCCGAGCGTCGACGACTGGTTCGACATGGCCGCAGGTGTGATCGGCGGCCCGCGGCCCGCACCGGCCGCCGCCGGGGAAGCCGCCCCCTCCCCGGCCCCGGCTGCTGAGGACGCGGAGCCCGAACCCGAGCCGACCATGAGGCTCGGGACGGTCCGCCGCCCCGCACGCGATCCCGGCCCGGCACCGGATCCCGCACCCGTGGCGGCCGCGCCCGTCGACGACGCCGAGCCCGACCCGACGATGACCCTGGGGACGGTCCGCCGGCCCGTCGCCCCCGCACCCCCGTCCGCCCCCGAGCCGCAGTCCGCCCCCGAGCCGGCGTCACCGTCCGGTGCGCAGCCCGAACCGCAGCCGACCCCAGCACCCCCGTCCGCCCCCGAGCCCGCGTCACGGTTCGAGCCGCAGCCCGAGCCCGCCGCCGACCTGCGGCCCGCCGGGCAGCCGTCCACCCCGGAGCCCGGCCCTGCGGTGGTCCTGCGCAAGCCGGCGGCACCGACCGGCGCCGACCGCGCGGAGCCGTTCACCCCCGCAGTTCCGGCCGACCGTGCCCCGGCCGGGGCCGCTGCCGCGGAGCCCGCCGAGGACCGGTCCCGTCCGGCCCCGCGGCGGGTCCCGCTGGCGCCGCCCGTCCCGCACGTGGGGGAGCGACCTCCGACGTACAGCCCGGAGCCCACCGCGCTGCCCGCCGCCGATCCGGCGGACCTGGACGTGATCGTGCCGGACACCGTCCTGGAGGGCGCCCAGTACGGCCCGGCGGTACTGCGGGCGGCCTCCGTCCGGGGCGATTCCGCCCGGTTCCGCGGCGAGCCGCGCCGCGACGCCCTGCTGGTGACCCGGTTCGGCGAGGGCGAGGAGGGTCTGCTGCTCGCGGTGGTCGCCTCGCCCGCCCGTTCGGCGGACGCGGCGGCGGGCTCGGCGGCCGCCGCGGAGGCCGCCCGCCAGTTGGCCGCGGCGATCGGCCGCAGCCGGGCCGAGCTCGCCGCCGACCTGCGCGCGGGGGCCCGCGACCGGCTCCGCTACGGCCTGCAGCGGCTCACGGTCGGTGCGGCGGCCCGTCTCCGGCCGTCCGGCGAGCCGGCGGTGGAGCCCGGCGACGGGGAGGCCGGCGCACTGCACTGCCTGCTCGTCCCGCTGGACGGCGAGGCGGGGCACCGGGCCGCGTTCGGCACCGGCCCCGGCGGGCTCTACCTGCTGCGTTCCGGACACTGGATCGACGCCTACGCGGCCCGGCTGCTGCACCACCCCGACGGGGAGCCGCAGCCGGCGCCCCCGGCCGCGGCGCCCAAGCCGTTCCGGTTCCGGATGGTGCCCGCCACCACCGGCGACATCCTGCTGCTCTGCACGGCCGGCCTGGCCGGCCCGATCGCCGACGAGCCCGCGGTGGCGCGCTTCCTCTCCAACCACTGGGCCCACCCGCACCCGCCGGGCAGCGTCGACTTCCTGCGCCAGGTCCAGGTGCGGGCCAAGGGCTACGCCGACGACCGCACCGCCGCCGCGCTCTGGACGGAGTAGCGGCGGCCGACCGCCGGTCCGGGGTCGTCGCTCAGTCCAGCAGGGCGGCGGTCACCGAGGCCACCTGGGCGAGCGCGTCGGCACGGTCGGCGCCCGGCAGGCCGACGGCCAGCGGGACGGCGAAGCCGTCGAGGACGGCACGGATCTGGCGCGCCCGGTCCTGCGGCTCCCGCCCGGCGGGCCCGCCGTCCCCGGCGGGCGGGCGGCGGAAGGCGCCGGAGGCGACGCCCTCCTCGATCAGCGCGACCAGGTCGGCCTGCCACGGGGCCTCGATCTCCAGCTGGCCCTGCCGGATCTCGGCGCTGGCGGGCGAGCGCCCCCAGACCTCGACCCAGAGGATCCAGCGGGGATCGCCGGGGCCCTCGGGCAGGTAGAGCTCGGCGTAGGCGGCGAGCCGCTCGCGGACGGTGAGGTCCTGCCGGGCGAGGGCGGCGCGCCGCCGCTCGCCGAGTTGCTCCTCGCTCCAGCGGAGGGTCTCCAGCAGCAGCTGGTCCTTGCTGCCGAAGTAGTAGAGGAGGTGGCCGGCGCTCATCTGCAGTTCACGGCCGAGTCCCGCCATGGTGAGCTTGTCGAGGCCGTGCTCGGCGATCGCGGCCCGGGCGGTCGCGAAGACCTCCTCGCGGGGCCGTGCGGCCCGGCGTGCCCGCGGCTCGGCCATGTCCTGTTCCTCCTGCTGGTCGGGCCCCCACCTTAGGGCTTCGCCGTCCGGCGCCGGTGGGCGGTCTCACCAGCCGCTGTGCTCCTGGCCCTCGGCCTCCTCCTGCCGGCCGGCTGCGCGGCCGGCCTCGTACACCTTGCGGACGAAGTCGGCGGCCTGCTCCTGGTCGAGGTCGTCGGTGAGGCGCATCAGCTCGTCGGTGAAGGTGATCAGCCAGTGTGTGGTCATGCCCTCATGACACCGTGCGGGACGGCGCGGAGCCCGCCGGACACCGTCCGGCGGGCTCCGCGTCCTGCACAATCACTCGTCCGGCCGGGGCCGGACCGGCGGTCAGAACGCCGAGTCGTAGGTGTAGTACCGGGTGTGGTCGAGCATGTCGGCCGGGGCGGTGTCGTTCCACGGCTTCATCGCGGTGTTCAGCGAGACCACGTTGGTGGTGGCGGCGGTCGGCAGGTAGCCCTGCTGGGGGTGGCGGCGCTGCCACTCGGCCCACAGCTTGTCGATGAAGCAGTGGTGCAGCCAGAACACCGGGTCGTTGGGGGACATGCCGGTGCCCATCAGGCCGCCGACCCAGACGTGCACCCGGTTGTGCAGGTTGACGCCGCGCCAGCCCTCCAGCTGGTTGCGGAAGCCGGCCGAGGAGCTGTTCCACGGGGCGGCGTCGTAGGTCTGGACGGCGAGGACGGACTCCACCTCGGCCCGGGTGGGCAGTTGGGCGACGCCGGTGCCGAGCGAACGGCGCAGGTAGTCGCGGCTGTCGGGGCGGACGGTGATCGTCCACTGGCCGCCGCCGGCGGCGAACGGGCCGGTGGTGACGCGGTTGTCGCCGGAGCGGCCGTTGCCGCCGAGCAGGTCGTCGGCCCACAGGCCGGCGGTCGCGGTGCGGTCGGCCGTCCAGTCCCAGTAGGGCAGGGTGACCGAGGGGTTGACGGACTGCAGGTCCTGTTCGAACTGGAGCAGGAACTTGCGGTGCCAGGGCAGGAACGAGGGCGAGCGGTGGCCCGTCCGCTCGCCGTTGTCGGTGTCGCTGACGATGAAGCGGTTGTGGGTGCTGACGTAGGCGTCGTAGCGGCCGAGCCGCTTGAGCTGGAGCAGGGCGTCGACGAAGTCGCGCTTCTCCTTGGCCGTGAGGGTCGCCTGGTTCTTGCGGACCGCCATGGTGTCCTCCTGGAGGTGCTGGTGGGTGAGTGCGGGGAGGGGCGGGCCCGGTCAGGCGATCGGGACGAGCGTGGCGCCCTGCAGCTCGACCACGGCGGCGCGGGCGAGCGCGAGCGGGGTCTGGTGCGGCTGGTAGTGGTTGACGACGCTGATCCACGTGCCGTCGGCGTTGCGCATGACGTGCAGTTCCTCGCCGTCGATCTGCACGGTGTAGTCGGCGCCGTGGTGGTGGTGGCCGGATGCGGCGGGTCGGCCCTGGATGCGGCGGCCGCGGTAGACCTCGTCGAAGGTGTCGTGGCCGCCGGGCCCGGCCGCGGCGGCCGGGGTGCCGGTCGGCCCGGCGAGGCCGAGGACGGCGGTGCCGACGGCGGCGGTGAGGGCGACGCCGGCGCCCTGGAGCATCCGGCGGCGGGTCAGCTCGGCGTGGTGGCCGGCTTCGGACATGGGTGATTCCCCCCTGGTGGAGCGGATCTGACGACGCGTCGGCGGCGGCACGTGCTTGTGGCATATGCGCCGCCGCGCGGTCCCCATGCTGGCAAGGCGCGGCGGGGCCGCGGAACCGCCCATCGACGGGGGCCGGTCGGCAGACCGAAATCCGGACACCGGTGAACGCTCAACGAACGGTACCGGCCGTGCCCGACGGGGGTGCTGGCGCCTCGTCGGTCCGCCCCGGCTGATCAGCCCTGCGTGTCGGCGGACCCGTCCGAGGGGGTGGGCCGGGTGCCGTACTCGGCGGCCCAGCGGCTGCCGAGCAGCACGATGTCGGCCGTCTCCACGGCGCGGCCGGCGGCCCGGTCGTAGTAGGTGCGCTCGACGGCCAGGACGGGGGCCGCGGGCGTGGTGCCGAGCAGGGCGGCCTCGGCGCGCGAGGCGCCGCGGGCGGTGACCCGCTCCACCGGGGTGCCGACCTCGACCCCGATCAGCGCCATCCGGTCGGCGACGCCGATGCCGGCGTAGGGGCCGGCCTCCGGCAGCACCACCAGGGTGCCGCCGGTGACGGCCATCGGCTCCCAGGAGTCGGCCAGTTGCACCGGTTCGCCGTCGGCGCGGTAGACGTAGGCGGTGTGCATCACCGGGTCGCCCGCGGCGATGCCGAGGCGCTCGGCGATCCGTGCGTCGGCCCGGGCGGTGGTCGACTCGCTGTCCCAACTCGCCCGGACGCCCTGGGCGGTGAGCAGGGCCTCGGTCGGCGATCCGGCGCCGGCGGCGGCCCGCGGGCGGCGCACCAGCAGGGGCCTCTCCTCCTGCGAGCGGACGAAGTGGCCGCGGCCGGGCCGCGCGACGACCAGGCCCTCGTCGACGAGCACGGCGTAGGCGCGCTGGCCGACGGTGCCCGAGTACCCGGTCTCCTCGCGGATCTCGGAGAGCGAGGGCAGGAGGTCGCCGGGCGCCAGGTCGCCGGACTGGATGCGCTGGCGGAGCTGCTCGGCCACCCGGAGGTACGGGGGCGGCGAGCTGTCCTGACTCATCCTGTGTCCTCTCACTGAGTGACCGCGAGGTGACAGAGTATCCGTCCGCCCACTAGTCTATTAGTACAGTTCCAGTCTGTTATCAGGGAAGGGGCGGTGCGGGTCAGCGTGCGTGCGAACGTCCTGCGCGAAGCCCTCGAACGGGCCACCGGAGAGGTCGCGACGACCACCGGCAAAGCCCCTGGCGCTGTCCGCATCACCGTGACGATCCCGGAGCGGTGCACCGACGAGCAGTGGGCCGCCGTGCTGCGGGTCCTGAGGTCCGTGGCGCGCTGGGGCGCCAGTGACGGCTCCGGTCGCACCGTGGTCTGGGCCGAGGTCCAGGAGGACCCGTGCTGAAGCCGAACCCCGATCCCGACCGCACCCCCCGTGAGCCCCGCGAGTCCCGCGAACCCCTGCCCGAGCCCGACGAGGTGCCGCGCTACCGGCGCTGCGGGCGGTGCGCCCGCTGCCACGGCGGCGGCGCCGGCGCGCCGCCGACCGGCGACTGCTGGTCCGACTACCTGGACGCCGTCACCGCCGTCCTCACCCGCGCCGCCGGCGGCTGAATCCGTTCGGGTGAATCCGTCCGGCCGAAGCGCCCCGGATGTGCAAACGCCGGGGCCGGCGCGGCACCTCGCGGTACCGAGCCGGCCCCGGCGCACGAAAACGAGAACCGAGTCCGCGTCAGCCCTGCGGCTGCTGCTGGGTGATGCAGTGGATGCCGCCGCCGTTGGCGAAGATCTCGCGGGCGTCGACCAGCTCCACCGTCCGGCCCGGGTAGGCCTCGGCGAGGATCGCGGCCGCCTCCTGGTCGCGCGGGTCGTCGAAGGCGCAGAGCACCACGGCGCCGTTCGCCACGTAGTGGTTGATGTACGAGTAGTCGACCGGCTCGCCCTCCTCGTCCAGCAGCACGGTGGGCGCGGGCAGTTCGATCACCTGGAGCGGCCGGCCCTGCGCGTCGGTGGAGGCGCGCAGGATCGCCACCAGCTCCCGGCAGACCTCGTGGTCCGGGTGGGCCGGGTCGGGCTGCACGTGGGCGACGACCACGCCGGGGCGGACGAAGGAGGCGACGATGTCGATGTGCCCGCGGGTGCCGAACTCGTCGTAGTCGCGGGTGAGTCCGCGCGGCAGCCAGATCGCCTTGGTGGTGCCGAGGAAGGCGTGCAGCTCGGCCTCGACCTCCTCGCGGGTCCAGTCGGAGTTGCGGCCCTCGCCGAGCTGCACGGTGTCGGTGACCAGGACGGTGCCCTCGCCGTCGACGTGGATGCCGCCGCCCTCGTTGATCAGCCGGGAGGCGAAGCGCTGCACGCCGGTGAGGCCGGTGATGTGCTCGGCGATGTCCTGGTCGTTGCCCCAGCGGGCCCAGGACTGCGCGCCCCAGCCGTTGAAGATCCAGTCCGCCGCGGCCACCGCGCCCTGACCGTCGACCAGGAAGGTCGGGCCGATGTCGCGCATCCAGGCGTCGTCGAGCGGCCGCTCCACGATCTCCACCTCGGGGGCGACGTACTTGCGCGCCTCGTCGGTCTCGCCGGTGTTGACCACCAGGGTCACCGGCTCGTACCGGACGATCGTGTTGGCGACGGCGGCCCAGGCCTCGCGGCCGGCGTGCAGGTGCTCGGGGCTGTCGAAGGTGGGGTTGGCGGTCGGGAAGGCCATCCAGGTGCGCTCGTGCGGGTGCCATTCGGCGGGCATCCGGAAGCCGAGCTCGGCGGGAGTGGTCATGAGGGTGCGTTCCTATGCAGTGGTGGGGGTCAGAGGAAGTAGAGGCGGCTGAGCGAGACGCTGTCCGCGGGGTCGGAGCGCAGCGGTTCGCCGTCCAGCGAGACCAGGCCGGTGGTGGCCTCCACCTGGACGCGGCCGATGCGGGCGTTGCGGACCATGTCCTTCGGGCCGATGCCGCGGGTGCCCCGGACACCCACCCGGCGCCTGCGGGTGGGCAGTTGGTCGCCGGCGACGTCCAGGTAGGAGGCCTCGGCGGCGGCCTGCGAGACGAAGGCGACCGAGATGTCCGCGGCGGTGGCGCCGTGTGCGCCGAACTGCGGCCCCAGAACGAGCGGTTCGCAGCGGTCGGTGGACGCGTTGGGGTCGCCGACCACGCCGTACGCGGGGAAGCCGGCCTTGAGGACCAGCTGCGGCTTGGCACCGAAGTGGTCGGCGCGCCAGAGCACGATGTCGGCGAGCTTGCCCACCTCCAGCGAGCCCACCTCGTGCGAGAGCCCGTGCGCGATGGCCGGGTTGACGGTGAGCTTGGCGATGTAGCGCAGCACCCGCTCGTTGTCGTCGCCGCCGGCGGTGGTGCCGTACGAGCCCTCGCCGTCCATCGGGCCGAGCTCGGCCTTCATCTTGCCGGCCATCGCGAAGGTGCGGCGCACCGTCTCGCCGGCCCGGCCCATGCCCTGGGCGTCGGAGGAGGTGATGCCGATGACCCCGAGGTCGTGCAGCACGTCCTCGGCGCCCATCGTGCCGGCCCGGATCCGGTCGCGGGCCATCGCGGCGTCGCCCGGCAGGTCGACCTTGAGGTCGTGCGCCGAGACGATCATGCCGAAGTGCTCGCCGAGGGCGTCCCGGCCGAAGGGCAGGGTGGGGTTGGTGGAGGAGCCGATGACGTTCTCCACGCCGGCCATCTTCAGCACGTTGGGGACGTGTCCGCCGCCGCAGCCCTCGATGTGGAAGGCGTGGATGGTGCGCCCCTCCAGCACCTTGATGGTGTCCTCGACGGAGAGGCACTCGTTCAGGCCGTCGGTGTGCAGCGCGACCTGGACGTCGTACTCCTCGGCGACCCGCAGCGCGGTGTCCAGGGCGCGGGTGTGCGCGCCCATGTCCTCGTGCACCTTGAAGCCGGAGGCGCCGCCCTCGGCGAGCGCCTCGATCAGCGGCGCGGGGTCGGAGGAGGAGCCGCGGCCGAGGAAGCCGATGTTGACCGGCCAGGCGTCGAAGGCGTTGAAGGCGTGCCGCAGCGCCCACGGGGAGTTGACGCCGACGCCCCAGACCGGGCCGAACTCCTGGCCGATGATCGTGGTGACGCCGGAGGCCAGCGAGGCCTCCATGATCCGCGGCGAGAGCAGGTGGACGTGGGTGTCGATGGCGCCGGCGGTGGCGATCATGCCCTCGCCGGAGACGATCGTGGTGCCCGTGGAGACGACGACCTCCACCCCGTCCATGGTGTCGGGGTTGCCGGCCCGGCCGATCGAGACGATCCGGCCGTCCCGGATGCCGATCGAGGTCTTGCGGATGCCCTGGACGGCGTCGATGACGACGACGTTGCTGATCACCACGTCGCAGGTCTCGCGGATCGCGGTGGCCTTGAGGTGCAGGCCGTCGCGGGCGGTCTTGCCGAAGCCGGCCAGGAACTCGTTGCCCGGCTCCTGCGAGTCGGACTCGACCCGGATGATCAGCCCGCTGTCGCCGAGCCTGATCCGGTCGCCGGCCCGGGCGCCGTGCACGGAGATGTAGTCGTGGGGACTGATCGAAGTCACGATTCGACCTCCGCGTCGTCGAAGCCGGTCAGGTAGCCGGTGGCGCGCGCCTTCTCCAGTGCGGCCTCCTTGGCGCCGGGCGCGTCCAGCGGCCCGTCGACCAGTCCGGCGAAGCCGATCGCGACCCGTTCGCCGCCGATCGGGACGAGGCCGACCTCGACGGTGGCCCCGGGGTCGAACCGCACCGAGGACCCGGCCGGCACGGCCAGGTGCGTGCCGTAGGCGGCGGCGCGGTCGAAGGCGAGGCGCGGGTTGGCCTCGAAGAAGTGGAAGTGCGAGGTGACCGAGATCGGTACCGCCGCGGTGTTGTGGACGGGCAGGACGACCGTCTCCTCGACGGGGTCGTAGCCGTCGCCGGACCCGGCCAGGGCGGCGCCGGGCGCCTCGTCGCCGAGCGAGCCGGCGCCGCGGAACGGGTCGTTGACCACGGCGAGCCGGGTGCCGTCGTCGAAGACCGCCTCCACCTGGATCACGGTGACCACGTCGGGCACGCCGGGCAGCACGTCGTCGGCGGAGAGCACCGAGCGTCCGGCCTCGACGGCCTCGGCCAGCCGCCGGCCGTCGCGGGCCGCCTCGCAGACGGTGTCGGCGATCAGCGCGGTGGCCTCGGGCACGTTCAGTTTCACGCCGCGGGCGCGGCGGGCGCGGGCCAGTTCGGCTGCTGTGAAGATCAGCAGCCGGTCCCGTTCGGTGGGGGTCAGTCGCACGGTTCCTCGCTCGCGGGTGCCGGTGGATGGTGGACGGTGTTAGAACGGCGTTCAAACATCGGGGCCCCATTGAACCCGGGCCCGGCCGTCGTGTCCAGCGTTGCCTGCCCGCGGGTGCTCCGCACGGCGGCGCGACGGTGGCGGCCCGGTGGTGCTCCGGTGGCGGCCCGGCCGGGCTCCGGTGGCGGCCCGGCCGGGCTCCGGCGGAGCTCCTGCGGCGGTGCGGGCGTGCGCCGGGGGCGCCCGGGGCGCGGCCGGGTACGGCCCCGTGCGCCCCGCCAAACCTCGTCTGCCGTGTCCGGAGGATCACACGGCCGCTCCCGAGCCCCGCTTCACCCCGGGTGGCCGGGACCGGGCTGTTGCGGGTCGTTGGGAATGGGCATGAGGACTTCCGACGGCTGGACGCCCCCGGAGGGGGAACGGGTGGGGCGTTCCTGAGCAGGGCGGGGGCGTTTTGATGGACGGTCAGCCACGTTTTCCGCACCGGCGGCCTTCGGTCGCCGGGCCGGGCGGCGGGCGCACGGGCTCCGGCGGCCGCACCGCGCGGGACGGGGGTTCCACCGAGCCGGGTGCGTCCGGTGCGGACGCCGCCGGTCCGGTGCGGGCGGGCGGTCCGCCGCCGCCGCGGGCCGCGCCCGACGGCGCCCCGCCCGCGGCGCGGGAGGCCGGCTGCGGGCTGCACCGCCGGCTGCATGCCGTCCTGGAGCCGGCCGAGCTGAGCGCCGTCGGCGCCGTCCGCCGCCGGCTGCGGGCCGTGCTCGACCGCTGGGGGATGCCGCCGGAGCGGGCCGACACCGCGGAGCTGCTCGCCTCGGAACTGATCACCAATGCGCTGGTGCACACCCGGGCCGGCGCGGTGTTCGACGCGGAACTCACTCCGGACGGCCTGCTCCGGATCGAAGTCCGCGATGCCGCGACCGGACTGCCCGGGCGCCGCGCACCCGGCGAGTACGCCACCTCGGGCCGCGGACTGCTGCTGGTCGAAGCGCTGGCGGACGACTGGGGAGTGCAGCTCCGCGGCGAGGGCAAGGTCACCTGGTTCGAGCTCGGACCGTCCTGAAACGTGTACGAACCGTCACCTCGGCCCCATCTTTGCCCCATCTTTGCGACACCCGGACGGTGCTCCGGGATTGCCGCCTTGCCGAACATACGACAGGCTAGTGAGAATGTGTGCGCGGTGTGCGGCGGGAAGAACCGATTCCCGACCGGCCCCACCGGCCGGCACACCGAATCCGATCACGACCCGGCCGTGCCGTCCCCCGGACGGCACGGCCTGCAGCGGCAGGAGACACATGGCGACAGAGCCCGAGCCGCAGGGGCCCGCGCGCCGGAGCCCACCGGCCCAGGCGGTGCGCACCGCCGCGGGCCACGCGCTGCGCACCGCGACCGCCGGCCTGCCCGTCCCCCCGACCGGCCGCGGCCTGTCCGGCCGCGGCGGCGACTCCACCCCCGACTGGCTCGAGCCGGCGATGGCCGCCAACGGCATCGGCTCGTTCGACTGGGACATCCGCCGCGACATCCTCGAGGGCGACCAGCGGGCCTGCGACATCCTGGGTCTCGACCCGGACCGCTTCGACCGCAGCTCCGCCGCCTTCCTCGCCCTGCTCCACCCCGAGGACGCCCCGGTCGTCAGCCGCCGGGTCGGGCGGGCCGTCGCCGAGCTCGGCCAGTGCGGCGCCTACTACCGCACCGTCCACCCCGGCGGCGAGATGCACGCCGTGCGCTTCCGCGGCCGGGTCCTGGCCGACGCCTTCGGTCGCCCGTCCCGGATGGTCGGCTTCGTCTGGGACGCCACCGTCGAGCTGCACAAGCGCGAGAAGGCCGG
The DNA here is from genome assembly GCF_040702125.1 of Kitasatospora sp. NPDC085895. Taxonomy (NCBI): domain Bacteria; kingdom Bacillati; phylum Actinomycetota; class Actinomycetes; order Kitasatosporales; family Streptomycetaceae; genus Kitasatospora; species Kitasatospora sp. NPDC085895. The sequence continues at coordinate 31,778 of NZ_JBFBJY010000039.1, forward strand.
CGAGCTCGCCGCGCTGCGCGAGGAGCGCTCCCGGTTCATCAAGGAGGCCGCCCGGGCGCTGTCCGAGGCGGTCACCGTCCGCGACGTCGCCCGCGTCTTCACCGAGCTGCCGCTGCCCGGTCTGCCGCCGGACGGCCTGGTGCTCGCCTCCATGGAGGCCGGCCGGCTCGCCATCCTCGGCGCCAGCGGCTACCGCAGCGAGCTGATCGCCCGGCACGACCGCTCCCCGCTCGCCGCCGACCACCCGATGGCCTTCGCCGTCCGCACCCGCACCCCCGTCTTCATCGCCGACCGCGACGAGTACCGCGAGCGCTACCCGGAGGCGTGGGAGCAGCTCGGCTCCGGCACCGGCCGCAGCTCCTGGGCCTTCCTGCCGCTGGTCGTCAGCGGCCGGGCGATCGGCGTCTGCGTGGTCAGCTTCGACGACGACCGCGAGCTCGACGCCGACGAGCGCACCCTGCTCTCCACCCTCGGCGGCCTGGTCGCCCAGTCCCTGGCCCGCGCCCAGCTGCACGACGCCGAGCACGAGCTCGCCGCCAGCCTGCAGCGGGTCATGCTGCCGCGCGCCGTGCCCTCGGTGCCCGGCGTCACCACCGCCGTCCGCTACCTCGCGGCCGGCTCCGGCCTGCAGATCGGCGGCGACTGGTACGACGTGGTCCCGCTGCCCGGCGGCCACGTGGGCCTGGTCATCGGCGACGTCCAGGGCCACGACGTGCACGCGGCCGGCATCATGGGCCAGCTGCGGATCGCCCTGCGTGCCTACGCGGCCGAGGGCCACCCGCCCGCCGCGGTGATGGCCCGCGCCTCCCGCTTCCTCGCCGACCTGGACACCGACCACTTCGCCACCTGCACCTACGCCGAGGTCAACGTCGACTACGGCGTGGTCTACGCGGTGCGGGCCGGCCACCTCGACCCGGTGGTCCGCCGGGCCGACGGCTCGGCCTCCGTCCTGCCGGTCGCCGGCGGCCTGCCGCTCGGCGTCGACCCCGACGAGGAGTACCGGGTCACCCGGTTCAGCCTCGACCCCGGCGAGACCGTGCTGCTCTGCACCGACGGCCTGGTCGAGGCCCGCGGCATGGACCTCGACACCGGCTTCGACCGGCTCTGCGAGGCGGTCGCCGCACCGCTGCCGGCCCGCGACGAGTCCGCCCGCGAACCGCTGGAGGAGCTGGCCGACCGGGTCGCCGCCCGGGCCGCCGACTCCAGCGAGCGCGAGGACGACATAGCGCTGCTGCTGCTCCGCTGGGACGGCCCCTCCGGCGGCCGCGCCGCCCAGCAGCTGCGGCGCCGGATCGGCCAGGCCGACCTCGCCCGGATCTCCGAGCTCCGCGGCGAACTGCGGGACGCGCTGAGACGCTGGCAGGTGCCGGACCTCATCGACACCGCCGAACTGCTCTCCTCCGAGCTGGTCACCAACGCGATCCGGCACACCGACCGGGACGCGATGTTCACCGCCCGGCTCTACCAGGCGCCCGGCCAGGGCCGGGCCCGCCTGCGGGTCGAGGTCGAGGACGAGTCGGACCTGTGGCCGACCCGCCGCACGCCCGGCGAACAGGCCTCCTCCGGCCGCGGACTGATGCTGGTGGAGGCGCTCGCCGACGGCTGGGGCGTGGAGCCCCGCGGCTCCGGCAAGCGGATGTGGTTCGAGCTGTCCGCCGAGGGCCCCGCCCCGACGGACGGCCGGGGGTACTGAGGCCGGGGGCGCGGGCCGCCCCCGGCCCGCTCCGGCCGATCAGCCGAACTGCTGCTCCAGGTCCTTGAGCTTCTGCTCCAGGGAGTCCAGGCGGGGGAGCGTCATGGTGTCCTCCTCCGGGGTCAGGTCGACGCTCGGCGGCGCCGGGCGGACCGGCAGCCCCGGCTGCGGGGCGGGCCGGGCCTCGACGGGTGCGGCGTCGACGGCTATGACGGGCTCCGTGCCGCCCGCCTCCAACTGCCGGGCGGCGGAACGCTGGCGCCAGCCCCCGTGGTGGCGGCCGATGGCGCGGATCTCGGCCCGCTCCCGGCGGCTGGCGAGCCGCCGGCGTTCCCGGTCGGCGGCGGCCGTCCGGCGGTCGTCGCGGACCTCCTCGACGGCCTCGTCCAGGGTGCGCACGCCCTCCAGCAGCATCAGCGACCAGGCGGCGTACGTCTCCCGCGGGGCCCGCAGCCAGCGGACGATCCGGATCTGCGGCAGCGGACGGGGCACCAGGCCCTGTTCGCGCAGGGCCGCCCGGCGGGTCTGCTTGAGCGCCCGGTCGAAGAGCACGGCCGCCGAGAGCGACATGCCGGCGAAGAACTGCGGCGCCCCGGCGTGGCCCAGGCCGCGCGGCGCGTGCACCCAGTTGAACCAGGCGGAGGCGCCGGCGAACAGCCACACCAGCAGCCGGGAGCCGAGCGCCGCGTCGCCGTGGCTGGCCTCGCGGACGGCGAGCACCGAGCAGAACATCGCGGCACCGTCCAGGCCGAACGGCACCAGGTACTCCCAGCCCCCGGAGAGGTTGAGGTTCTGCACGCCGAAGCCGACCAGGCCGTGGAAGGACAGCGCCGCGGCGACCGCGGCGCAGCAGAAGAGCAGGGTGTACGAGGCGGCCCCGTACAGGGATTCCTTGCGGCGGCGGCGTTCCTCCGAGCGCTCCCAGGAATCGGACCCGCCCGTCGCCGCGGCGGCCCGGTTGCGGGCGAACGCCACGAGGACGGCGGCGACCACCAGGAGGGCCGTGCCCGCCGCGCCCCAGCCCAGTGGTATGTCGGACAGTCTCATGACCTGAACCAGCCTCGCTTTCCTGCGTAGGGACGGCTGGTCCATGATGGCGGAGAATTCCGGTGCCGCAGGGCCGGATTACCGGCGATGCACCGGTGCGGGGGAATTATCGGCGAATATTCGAATGGCAATCACCTTTCCTGCTGCCGCGGGCAGGTGAAACACAGCTCGTTCGGGCTAACGGTGTAGAACAGACAGCAGGTGGACCGAGTGCGTGTACGCATTCCGTCACCCGGACGGAAGGCGGCGCCGCCGACGAAGGGGGCCGGCCCGCCGCCGGGCAGCAGGGCGGTGAGCTCCGCGACCGCGCGCTCCTCCTCGCCGAGTCGGCCGGCCAGGAACCAGAGGCCCTCGACCACGTCGTCGGTGGCCGTGCCCCAGAGGGTCCGCGGGCCGCGCCGCACCCAGGGGCGGAACGCGGCCACCATCGGCGCCACGTGCTCGTGCACCGCGTCGAGCAGCTCGGCGCGCAGCGCGGCCTCGTCCGGCGCGGTGCGCAGCAGGCCTCCGGCGGCCAGCGGGTCGCCCGGCAGGCCGACCAACTCGACCGGGTCCACGGTCAGTTCGCCGTGCGCCCGGTGGAAGGCGACCCGGCCGACCGGCAGCCGGGGCACCCGGCGCTCCAGGAACCACGGCAGGGTGACGGCCAGCGCCACCGGCCACACCCAGCGGTGGAAGCAGAACCCCGCCGCCACGTCGGGCCGCAGCGCGGTGCCGTGGTCGCGCTCGCCGGCCTCGGCGTCGAAGGCGATCGCGGCGCGGACGGCCTCCGGGTCCGCCGCCAGGTCTCCGGCGCGGGCCCAGCCGTCGCCGGAGGGCGGCGGCGCCAGCCGGACGCGCAGGGCGGGGTGGGCGGCGGTCAGTCTGCGGTACGTGCCCGCGAGCGGCGGTTCGGGGCGGGCCGGCACCGGGGCGGCCTCGGCGGCGGTCAGGGTCATGCGGGCCCCAGCGGTACGGACGGGGCTCGGCGGAGCCCGGGGACGGCGTCGGCGGAACCCGTCCGGGGCACTGCTCGCCCCGGACAGGTAAGCCTTACCTTAGCTCACGTCCGCCGCGCTGCCGAGGCCGCCCGGCCGGGCATCGGACCCGTCGATGCCCGGGCGCGCCGGGGAGCGGCCGCGCGGTGTGCCCGGACCGCACCGCGCACCCGCTCAGGCCGTCCCCGGCGCCCGGACCACCGTGCCGTCCTGGGCCGCGCCCTGCGGCGGGACCTGCAACCGACCGGCCAGCCAGACCGGCACCCCGCCGAGGGCCTGGACCAGCCGGGCCGCCTCGGCCCGCAACCGGACCGCCTCCGCCGGCTCGACGACGTCCGCGAGGGCGGCCAGGGCCGGCGCCACCCCCACCGTGAACCCGAGCTCCTCGCGCAGCCGCAGCGAGGCGCGGAACCCCTCCCGCGCCCGCTCCCGGTCGCCGCCGGCCATCGCCAACCCGGCCAGGTGCCGCCAGGTGTAGGAGCAGAGCAGGTCGTCGTGGCGCTCCACCGCCGCGTCGTGCGCCCGGCGGTAGGCGATCCGCGCCGCCGCCGGGTCGTGCAGCAGGTTCTCGGCGACCAGGCCGCGCCGGAAGTCCAGCAGCGGGCGGCCCGGCGCGTCCGGGGGCAGCAGCGCGGAGGTCCGCCCCAGCGCGGCCTGCGCCTCGTCCAGCCGGTCCCGCCGCCCCAGCACGCTCGCCACGTACGCCAGGAACCCCCGGGCGCAGGCCGCGGCGGCACGCTGCCCGGGTGCCGCCGCCCCCGCCTCGGCGAGGCGCAGCGCGGCCTCCGCCTCGGCCCAGTTCGCAGCCGTGAACATGCACTGCTCGATGAGGAGTTCGGCCCGCTCCAGCGCGGCGGCCGGATCCCGTCCGGCGTGCGGTCGCAGTAACTCCGCAGCCTCCTGCCAGCATCCGCGCGACCGCAGCCGCCATACGGCGTCCGCGACGCCCCCCGGGGCCGTTCCGTGCTCCGACAACGCCACCTCCTTGTGTGCGCCATCCGGCAGGGCAGGCGCGGGCCGTCCCCACGGCCGCGCTGTGGCCGCAATTCAACACGGGGGCGCGCTTGTGCACCAGATCACGAGCGGCACGGATTGCGGAGTGGCACCCTCCGCCGCGGCGGGGGTCAGGACGTCCAGCCGGTCTCCATCAGCGCCTCGGCCGCGCCGTTCGCCGGCTGCGGGATGCCCGACACGTCCAGCGTGAACAGCGCGACCAGCAACTGTTCGCCGCGGACCACCGCCTGGTGCGAGTAGCCGGCCAGGGTGAACATCGCCGACGCCATCTCCTCGCTGTGCAGGGTCTGCATCCACAGGCACTCCACGGCCTTCACGTCCGCCGGGTCCGGCCAGGTGTCCACCTGGGCCACCATCCGGGAGCCGAGCAGCGTCACCGCCTCGCGGTCCTGGCCGTCCGTCAGCTCCAGGTCCTCGAAGCCCAGCCACTGCAGGTAGTGGGCCGCGGCCGGCAGCGCGTCCTGCGGCGAGCGCACCGGCTGCGGACGGAACGGCGGCCGCATCAGCCGGTGCCGGCCCGACGGCGACGCCGGCTGCTCCGGCGGCACCGCCGTGGTGTACGGGCGGGCACCCACCGGCCGGCCGGCCGCCCCCGCGGAGGGCAGCCGCGGCGCCCGGTCCACCGGCAGCCGCACCGTCGCCCCGCAGTTGCAGGTGTACTCCGGCTGCGGCCACTGGTCGTTGCGGCCGCAGTGCGGGCACCGCATGCTCAACCAGGAGTCCTCCCAGGAACGGAAGCGCACCTGCACCGGCACCCCGCCGCGCAGCAGCGGCACCCGCAGCTGCGCCCCGCACGGACACGGCAGGCTCGGCGCCTCGTACACGTGCTCGGCCCGGCAGGCCGGGCAGCGGATCGCGGTGCCACCCGCGGACGGGGCGGGGCCGGGCGCCCGGTCGCTGAAGTCGTCGGGCTGCGGCACTGCGGTCATGGCTGGCACCGTCCGTTCGGTGTCGGCTGGGCAGGTCACCTCCATCTTCGCTGATCCGGGCAGGTGGTGGAACGGGTTACGGCAAACCTCGGGGGGAGTCGGGGGGCGTACGACCCGTCGGCGGCGGCGCCCCCGCCGAACAGCGGGGGTGCTGGTGAACGAGGCGTACGCGAGGGGCCAACGTGCCTGCACCGCAAGCCGGTTCATCCGGCGGACGCGGACCAGCGGGTCAGGTCCTCCGGAGTGTCCAGGTCGTCCGGCACCGCCACGTCGCCGCATTCCACCAGGAGGAGCCCCCCGGCGTGCGCGGCCAGCAGGGCGCGCGCCCCCGCGTCCCCGGTGGCCCCGGCCGCCGCCTCCGCGAAGTACCGCGCCCCGATCAGCACCGGATGCCCGCGCCGCCCGCCGTACGCCGCCGCCACCAGCTGCCCGCCCGCCCGGTGCGCCGCCAGCAGTCGCCGCACCGCCTCCGGCGTCACCCCCGGGGTGTCCACCAGCATCACCAGCACCGCCGGCGCACCGGCCGGCAGCGCCGCCAGCCCCGCCCGCAACGAGGAGCCCATCCCGCTCTCCCACGCCGGATTGTCGACCAGCAGGCAGTCGCCCGTCCGCGCCCGCGCCCGCACCTCCTCCCGGGCCGCCCCCAGCACCGCCACCACCGGTCCGCAGCCGCCCGCCCGGACGACCTCCAGCGCATGCTCCAGCAGAGGCCGCCCGCGGTGCTCCACCAGCGCCTTCGGTCGCCCGCCCAGCCGCCGTCCGCCGCCCGCCGCCAGCACCAGGGCCGGAATCCGCCGATCACTCATGCCCCCAGTCTCCCGACCCGGCCGCCGCAACGGCAGTTGGACGATCCGACAAGGCGACCTCGCAGGTCAGCGGCGGACACCGGAACTTCCGCCGCTGGCCGTGACCCCCGCCCGCACCCTGTACTGGGCGCATGGCACCCCGCTCCACCGCTCCCGGCACCGCGCAGCCCTCCGGCGGCCCGCTGGTCGACCGCTACGGCCGGATCCACACCGACCTGCGGATCTCGCTGACCGACCGCTGCAACCTGCGCTGCACCTACTGCATGCCCGCCGAGGGCCTGAACTGGCTGCCCCGCCCCGAACTCCTCACCGACGACGAGGTCGTCCGGCTCGCCGGGATCGCCGTCCACCGCCTCGGCATCCGCAACCTCCGCCTCACCGGCGGCGAACCGCTGCTCCGCCGCGGCCTGCCCGGTCTGGTCGCCGCCCTCACCGCCCTCGACGGCCCGGACGGCGGCCCCGAGCTCTCGCTCACCACCAACGGCATCGGCCTCGCCCGCACCGCCGCCGACCTGAAGGCCGCCGGCCTGCACCGGGTCAACGTCTCCCTCGACACCCTCCGCCCCGAGCGGTACACCGAGATCACCCGCCGCGACCGGCTCCCCGACGTCCTCGACGGACTCGCCGCCGCCCGCGCCGCCGGCCTCGACCCCGTCAAGGTCAACGCCGTCCCCGTCCGCGGCGTCAACGACGACGAACTCCGCGACCTCGTCGCCTTCGCCGCCGAGCACGGTTACCGGATGCGCTTCATCGAATCCATGCCGCTCGACGCCCAGGGCGCCTGGGACCGCACCCGCATGGTCACCGCCGACGAGATCCTCGCCGACCTCGGCGGCCGCTGGCAGCTCGTCCCGGTCGGCCGGCACGGCAACGCCCCCGCCGAGGAGTGGCGGATCGCCGGCACCGACACCGTCGTCGGCGTCATCGCCTCCGTCACCCGGCCGTTCTGCGGCGGCTGCGACCGCGTCCGGCTCACCGCCGACGGCCAACTGCGCAACTGCCTCTTCGCCACCGAGGAGTCCGACCTGCGCGCCCTGCTGCGCGGCGGCGCCGACGACGACCGGATCGAGGCCGCCTGGCGGGCCACCATCGCCCGCAAGGGCCCCGGCCACGCCATCGACACGGCCGGCTTCGTCCGCCCCGACCGCCCGATGTCCGCGATCGGCGGCTGACCCGGCCCGTCCCCGCCACCCCCGCGGCTTGACCCGGTGCGACGGGCCCTGCTCTGCTGGTGCGCCGTCACCGCCACACCGTCGGGGGAGAACCCGTGCGCGCCCGCCCTGCCACCGCCCTGTCCGCCCTGCTGCTGCCCGCCCTCCTGCTCACCGCCTGCACCTCCGGTACCCCCGGCAGCTCCACGGACCACGCCCGGAGCGGCGCCGTCGGCACCAGCCCGCTGCAGAACCCGGACGGCACCAGGCCCGGCCTCGCCCCGCTCACCTCCGCCGTCGACCACAAGGCCGGCCGCGACCTGATCGGCAAGGTCCGCACCGCCGCGGCCGGCCCCCGGACCGGCTACGACCGCGACCAGTTCGGCCCCGCCTGGACGGATAACGTCGACGGCACCGCCCTCGGCCACAACAACTGCGACACCCGCAACGACCTGCTCGCCCGGGACGGCCGCTCCGTCCAGCACAAGGACGGCTCCGCCTGCACCGTCACGTCCATGACCATCCACGACCCGTACACCGGGAAGGACGTGCAGTGGACGAAGGCGCAGGCCACGAAGATCCAGATCGACCACGTGATGCCGCTCTCCTACGACTGGCAGATGGGCGCCGCGAAGTGGGACAAGGCCAAGCGGGTCAAGATCGCCAACGACCCGCTCAACCTGATCCCCGCCGACGGCCCGCAGAACTCCGCCAAGGGCGACTCCGGCCCCTCCGAGTGGCTCCCCGCCGACCCGAAGATCCGCTGCTCCTACGTCGTCCGCTTCGCCCAGGTCGCCCTCAAGTACGACCTGCCGGTCACCCCGGCCGACAAGCAGACCATGCTCGCCCAGTGCAGCTGACAGGTCCCGCGAACCCGGGAAGGGGCGCGGGGAACCGCGCAATCCGGGAACGGCGTACCTGACGGCTCGGGCAAACCCGCAAAAAGGGGCGCGGGGCACTGCGCGGGCGGGAGGTGACGGTCCGTACCTTCCGCTGCGCGCAGTTCCCCGCGCCCCCAGTGGCTTGCCCCACGTGTCCGGCGGCCCCTGGGGGTTCGCCCTGCTGTCGAGCCTTCCCTACTCGGTCGCCGTCAGGTCGTAGAGGGTGGTGTTCCCCACGGTCTTGGCGGTGAAGTTCTCCTGGACCCAGCTCGTGATCTCCGAGGAGTCGGAGGAGCCGCCCGTGCCGCCCCCGCCACCGCCGCCGAAGCCTCCGCCGCCGATGAACCAGTGCACCTTGCCCTCCTTCACGTACTGCTGGAACCGGGCCAGGGTCAGCGAGGGGTCGGTGCCGTTGAAGCCGCCCAGGGCCATCACGGGCTCACCGGTGGCGAGCTGGTAGCTGGCCTGGTTCTGCGAGCCGACGGCGGCCGCCACCCAGGTGTACTTGTCGGCGTCCTGCTCGAGCAGGGCGGAGAGCTCGCTGCTGACCCGGGCGCCGTTGAGCAGTCCGCCCATGCCGCCCGGCCCGCCCGCGCCGCGTCCGGTCCGGCTGTCGCCGCCCGTCCCGGTGCCGGGGAAGCCCTGCCCGTTCATGCCCGGGAAGGCGTTCTGGCCGTTCTGGCCGGTCGTCCCGGGGAAGCCGTTCTGACCGTTCATGCCCGGGAAGCCGCCCTGACCCTGACCCTGGGCCTGACCGGTCTGGCCGTTCTGGCCGCCCTGCACGCCCGGAGGGAAGCCCGTGCCGCCGCCCGCCCGGAACCGGCCGCCGCCGGGGCCGCCGAAGCCGCCGCCCTGGACCTGCGGGCCGGCCGTGACGATGGAGCCGCTGTGCCCGGTGGAGACGGTCTGCAGGGCGTAGGCGGTCGGCCCGCCGAGGGCCGCGGCCAGCGCGGCGATCCCGGCGACCGTGGCCAGCCGTGCCCCGAGCGCCCCGCTCAGCCGTCCGGCGAGCGGCAGCGCCACCGCGGCGGCGAGACCGCCGATCAGCACGGCCCACCGCAGCCACGGCACGAAGTCGGCGCTGCGCCCGAGCAGCACGTACGCCCAGACCGCGGTGACGGCGACGGTGCCGCCGAGCAGGGCGGCGTACGGCAGCCGGCGCCGGGCCCGCCAGAGGCCGTCGGCGCCCATGCCGAGGAGGGCGGCGACCGCGGGGACGAGGGCCACCGTGTAGTACTGGTGGAAGATGCCGGACATGAAGCTGAAGGTCAGCGCGGTGCAGACCAGCCAGCCGCCCCAGACCAGGAAGGCGGTCCGGGCGCTGTCGGTGCGCGGGTTGCGGCGGGTCGCCCAGAGGCCGACCACCAGCAGGATCAGGGCGGCGGGCATCAGCCAGGCGATCTGTCCGCCGATGTCGCCGTCGAAGAGCCGGGTGATGCCGGTCTCGCCCCACATGCCGCCGCCGGCGCCGCCGCGGCCACCGCCGCCGCCGACGCTGCCGGTCTCGTTGCCGGTGATCCGTCCGAAGCCGTTGTAGCCGAAGGTCACCGAGAGGAAGTCGTTGTCCTGGGAGCCGCCGATGTAGGGGCGGGCGGAGGCGGGGACGAGCTCGACGATCGCGACCCACCAGCCGGCGGCGACGACCACGGCGAGGCCGGCCCACAGCAGCTGCCGGAACCGGCGGCCGAGCCCGGTGGGGGCGGTGACCAGGTAGACCAGCGCGAAGGCCGGCAGCACCAGGAAGGCCTGGAGGGTCTTGGTGAGGAAGCCGAAACCGAACATCACGCCGGCGAACACCAGCCAGCGGGTGCTCGCCGTCTCGGTCGCCCGGACGACGCCGTACGCGGCCAGGGTGAGCAGCAGCACCAGCAGCGCGTCCGGGTTGTTGAACCGGAACATCAGGGCCGCGACCGGGGTGAGCGCCAGTGCGGCGCCCGCGACCAGGCCGCCGACCGGGGAGAAGCGGCGGCGCACGGTGGCGTACACGGTGGCGACGGTCGCCACGGCCATCAGCACCTGCGGTGCGAGGATGCTGCCGGAGCTCAGGCCGAACAGCCGCACCGAGAGGGCCATCGGCCACAGCGACATCGGCGGCTTGTCGACGGTGATGAAGTTCGCCGCGTCGGAGGAGCCGTAGAAGAAGGCCTTCCAGCTCTGCGAGCCGGCCTGGACGGCGGCCGAGTAGAAGGAGTTCGCCCACCCGGAGGCGGTCAGGTTCCAGAAGTAGAGGGCGGCGGTCGCGGCGAGCAGCGCCAGGAACGCCGGCCGGACCCAGCGCGGGTCGTCCGCGCGGCCGCGCCAGGCGCGGGCCGGCAGGGTCCACAGCCGGCCGGCCCACGACCCGGGCCCCTCGGGGCCGCGCGGCGGCAGCTCGGCCGGCGGGAAGAGCGGTTCGACCGTGGCCCGCCGGTCGGCGGCCGCCAGCGGCGGGTGGTTCGCGGCCTCGGGCCACGGTTCGCTGGTCGGAGGTACGGAACTGGTCGTGGTCATGGGGGATACGCTGGCGGCGCAGGCTGAGAGCCCGATGAGAGCGGCCTATGAGCCCGGTGTGATCTTCTTCGGCCCCCGGGGACGGTCCTGGCGGGGCCGTCGGTGCGTCAGCCGGCGGGCGCGGGCGGTGCCAGGCGGCGGCCGAGCCACTCCAGGGCGGGCGGGATCTCCCGGGTCCAGGTCCGGAAGTTGTGGCCGCCGGTGTCCAGGGTGATGGTGGACATCCTGGTCGGCGCCTTGAAGGCGCCGACCATCTTCTGGGTGGCGCCGTAGTTGTGCTCGTCGTAGCTGGTGGCGAGCAGCAGCGAGACCGGCGCGGCGGGCTGCGTCCGCAGCCGCCACAGCAGGTCGTTCTCCTGCTTCAGGTGGGGCTTGCCGCCGAACAGGTCGCCGGTGGTCGGGTCGGTCGGGGCGCTGTAGTAGCCGGAGAGCGAGATCGCCGAGCGGTACGAGTCGGGCTTGCGCAGGGCGAACTTCAGGGCGCAGTAGCCGCCGGTGGAGTCGCCGACGGCGGCCCGGGCCTCGGGCCGGTCGAGGATGCGGTAGGTGCCGGCCATCGCACGCGGCAGGTCCTCGGTGAAGAAGGTCTCCACCTGCGGGCCGCCGGGGATGTCCATGCACTCGGTGTCCCGGTTGCCGCCCAGGGTGGGCCGCATCATCACCAGCACGGTGGGCGGCAGCTGTCCGGCCTGGATCGCCTTCAGCGTGGAGTCCGGGTACTCCAGCAGCGAGATCAGCTTCTCCGCGGAGCCGGGGTAGCCGGAGAGCACCAGCGCCATCGGGAAGCGGCTGTGCGCGTAGGCGGGCTGGAAGTACTGCGGGGGCAGGTAGACGTAGGCGGGGGTGCCGGTGAGGCGGGAGGCGGCGCCGCGGATGCGGACCTGCTCGATCACCCCGGAGCGGTCCTGGGCGGAGCCCTGCGAGGAGTACATCTTCTGCTGCCCCAGGACCGACACGGCGCGGCCGCCGGGCTCGTGGTCGACGACGGTGCCCGGCTTGCCGTCGGTGCCGAGCAGGTCGCCCCAGGTGGTGTAGAAGCCGAAGTAGGCGTTGGCGATCAGGCCGATCGCCGCGAACACGGCGAGCTGGGTGCCGAAGAACGCGCCGAACCTGCCGAGCCAGGACTTCCAGCCGCGGCCGGCCAGCTTCGGCCAGAGCCACATGGTGGCGGCGAAGGCGGCCACGGCAAGGACGACGGCGAGGACGCGCAGCGGCAGTCCGGTCAGGCTCAACACGCGTTGATCGTAGAGGACTGTCAGAAAGCACTCAGAACGCCCCCAGGCGGTGTCGAGAATGTGCACGGACGGCCCTCGTGGCAGTGGACCTGACGGATGGTCGCCGGATGCCGCGCCCGGACCGGGGCGCGCTGGCGTCTGGGGGACGGGGCGGTGTGTCGGCCCGTCCGGCGGCCCGTCGGCTGTCTACGCTCGTCACCGGCCGTCAACATCCGATCACCGTTCGCACTGCCGGACGCCCCGGCGTGCCGGCACCCGACAGCCGACAGCCCCACGCACCGCCGGCCGTCCCCGGCCGTGCCGACCCCCGGGAGGGCGCATGTCGTCATCGCCGCCGAGCACCGCCACCGCGGAACGGACCCGCCGACCCGGGGCGCTGCACCGGCTCGGCGCCTGGTGCGCCCGGCACGGCGTCCTCGTCCTGATCGCCTGGCTGGTCGGCCTCGGCGCCATCCAGGCCGCCGACCGGGCGGTCGGCGGCACCTTCTCGGACGACTTCAACATCTCCAGCAGCCAGGCCCAGAAGGGCCTCGACGTGCTGCGGGCGCACAACCCGGCCGCGGGCGGCGTCGGCTCGCAGATCGTGCTGCACGACGCCCAGGCGCTCACCGGCTTCTCCGGCCAGATCAACCAGGCGGTCGCCAACCTGCAGCAGCTGCCGAACGTGCTGTCCGTGCAGAACCCCCTGCCGCAGCCCGGCCAGCCGACCACCCAGACCCCGAACGGCCCGCTCTCCACGGACGGGCTGACCGCCTTCATCACCTTCAAGACCGACGCCAACCCGAGCACCTACGGCAGCGACTACCTGACCAAGGTGGACGACGCGGTCGCCCCGCTGCGCCAGGCCGGGGTGCAGGTGGAGTACGGCGGACCGCTCGGCGAGGCGGCCCGGCCGAAGGCGGACGACCGCAGCAGCGAGGCGATCGGCTTCGCGGTGGCGATCGTGGTGCTGCTGATCGGCTTCGGCAGCGTGATCGCGGCGGGTCTGCCGCTGATCAACGCGCTGATCGCGGTGATCGTCGGCCTCGGCTGCCTCGGTCTGCTCGCCGCGGCGACGACCTTCGCGACCGTGTCGCCGACCCTGGCCACCATGATCGGCCTGGGCGTCGGCATCGACTACGCGCTGTTCCTGCTGACCCGCTACCGGCAGGGGTTGATGGACGGCGCGGACCCGGCGGGCTCGGCCGGGCACGCGGTGTCCACCGCGGGCCGGGCGGTGCTGGTCTCCGGCTGCACGGTGATCATCGCGCTGGCGGGCCTGTCGGTCTCGGGGGTCAGCTTCATCTCCAAGCTGGGCCTGGCCGCGGGCGTCACCGTGGTGACGGCGGTCGCCGGTGCGCTGACCCTGCTGCCGGCGATGCTCGGCATCATCGGCCGGGCGATCGACCGCTGGCACGTGCGCAAGCCGGTCGCCGAGAGCAACGCCGCGCCGGGCGAGGAGGTCACCGGCACCTGGCACCGGTACGCGCAGGTGGTGGAGCGCCACCCGTGGCGGTTCCTGGTCTCCGGCGTGGTCGTGGTGTGCGTGCTGGCGATCCCGCTGTTCTCGATCCAGCTCGGGCACATCGACGACGGCGCCGACCCGCCGTCCTTCACCGACAAGCAGGCCTTCGACCTGATGTCGGCCGCGTTCGGTCCGGGCTCCAACGGCCCGCTGACGGTGGTGATCGACCAGACGAACGTGCCGGCGGCGAACCAGCAGGCGGTGGTCACCTCCGTCCAGCAGGCCCTGGCCGGCACCCCGAACATCGCGAGCATCGGCCCGTTCGTGCCGTCCAGCGACAACGACGTGCTCACCTCCACGGTGATCCCGGCCCAGCAGCCGCAGGACGAGAAGACCACCCAGCTGGTCAACGACCTGCAGGACACCGCGCTGCCGAAGGCCGTGGCGAACACCCCGGCGATCACCTACGTGACGGGCACGACCGCCGCCCAGGTGGACTTCCGCGACATCGTCGCCAGCCGGCTGCCGGCGATCATCGCGGTGGTGGTGGGCCTGGCCTTCCTGATCATCCTGGCGGTCTTCCGCGGCCTGCTGGTGGCGGTCAAGGCGGCGGTGCTGAACCTGCTGTCGATCGCGGCCTCGTACGGCGTGGTGGTGGCGGTCTTCCAGTGGGGCTGGGGCGGCCCGGCGCTCGGGGTGTCGGGGACGGTGCCGATCGAGAGCTACGTGCCGATGATGATGTTCGCCATCGTCTTCGGCCTGAGCATGGACTACGAGGTCTTCCTGCTGTCGCGGGTGCACGAGAACTGGACGCGCACCGGGGACGCCAAGGGCAGCGTGGCGCACGCGCTGGAGATCACCGCCCGGGTGATCACCTGTGCCGCGCTGATCATGGTGAGCGTCTTCGCGGCGTTCATCCTGAGCGACAACATCGTGGTGAAGATGCTGGGCCTGGGCCTGGCGGTGAGCGTGCTGATCGACGCCACCGTCGTCCGGCTGCTGATGGTGCCGGCGGTGCTCACGCTGCTCGGCCCGCACGCCTGGTGGACGCCCCGCTGGCTGGACAAGATCCTGCCGCACATCAACCCGGAGGGCGACGAGGCCTGAGCCGCGCACGCGCACGGCGCGGCCGCCGCACCGGTGTTCCGGTGCGGCGGCCGCCGCGTGGCGGACCGTCAGGTGCGGGGGAGGCGGTCCGTCACGGGAAGGAGACGACGTTGGACGGGGTGGTGGAGGTGCCCGAGGTCGGGGCGCCGGTGTCGTTCACCACGTGGGCGAACTGGCCGTTGCCGCCGAGCGAGTTGACCAGGACGTCGTGCAGCTTGACGCCGGACTTCACCGGGACCTCGAAGCCGTGGTCCATGACGATGGTCGGGTCCACGTTGAAGTAGCAGTAGCTGCCCAGGCCCCAGCCCTCGTGGGTGTTGACCGAGTCCTCGACCTTGTAGGCCGCGAAGCCGCGGGTGCTGCCGTTCTGGATCGCCGCCTGGTTGGGGGCGTCGTACGCCTTCTCGTTCTGGAAGAAGATCGTGCGGCCGCCGTTGCCCTTCCACCAGACGTCGTACTTGTTGAAGTGCTCGACGAACAGGCCGGTGGCCAGGACGTCGTTGCCGCCGACGACGAAGCCGTAGTCGGAGCGGTTGGTCTCCCAGCCGACGCCGGCGCCGTGGTCGGCGCGCCAGATCCAGGTGTGGTCGACGACGGTGTTGTTGCTGTTGATCACCATGCCGTTGGTGGCCTTGCCGGCGCCCGCGCCGCCGACCCGGACGAAGACGTCCTGGATGACGGTCGGGTCGGCCGCGTGGGAGGCGCCCGGGCCGGCGTCGCCGACCTGCAGCAGGGCGGGGGAGTTGACGGTGCCGGCGTCCAGCAGCAGGCCGGAGACCTTGACGCCGTCGACGTCGGCGACCTTCATCGCGGTGACGCCGTTGTCCGGGACGACGGTGGCGAGGCCGAGGCCGAGCACGACCGTGCCGGGGCGGGTCACGTTGACGGTCTGGTCGACGTGGTACACGCCCGGGGTGAAGAGCAGGTTGAGGCCCTGGGCGAGCGCCTGGTTGATGGTGGCCGCGGTGGCGCCCGGCTTGACCACGTAGAACTGGCTCAGCGGCACCGAGGTGCCCTGCGGGGTGCCGTTGCCCCAGGAGGTGCCGCGGGCGTTGGTGCGCTTCGCGGGCACGAAGACCTTGTAGTCGTTGCCGTCCAGGTAGAGGAACGGCTTCTCCTGCGAGACCGGGGTGGTGTCCAGCGTGGTGTACGGCGGGTTCGGGAAGCCCTGGGCGGGCGCGCCCTGGACGCCGGAGAAGGTCTGGTTCCAGACGCCGTTGGAGAAGCCGCCGATCGAGCTGTCGCGGGTGTACCACTGCTGCTGCGAGTAGTTGCCGACCTGGCCGTCGATCTTCGAGTCGGCGATGTAGCCGCCGGAGGCCCAGCCGTAACCGTTGGGAGCGAGGTTGAGGCCGCCCTCGACGTGCATCCGGCGGAACGGCGCGGCCTGCGAGACGGCCCAGCGGTCGGTGCCGCTGACCGGCTTGAGGTGCAGGTTCTCGGCGGAGCGCCAGAAGTTCTGGGTGGCGTTGCCGTTGAACCAGCCGGCGTCGACGGTGACGTCGCCGTTGAAGGTGGTGTCGTCCGGGTTCAGGCCCAGGCCCGCGATCGAGGTGTAGAAGCCGATCTGGGCGTTGATGTTGTTGTACGTGCCGGGCTTGAAGAGCAGCGCGTAGCGCTCGTTGCCGAACTGGTTCGACTCCTGCTTGGTGAAGACCTCGTCGACCTTGGCCTGGATGTTCGGCGTGGACGGGTCGAAGACCATCACGTTGGGACCGAGGTCGCCGCCGCCCTGGACGGGCGGGACGGTGGAGCCGCCGCCGGTGTGCACCGCGAACTCCCACAGCGAGTAGCCGTAGGGGGTGCCGCGCTGGGTGCCGTAGACCCGCACGTAGCGGCCGGAGCCGGAGACGTTCAGGGTCTCGTTGCCGCCGGCGCCGGTGGTGGTGGAGTAGACCGTCGTCCAGGTGCTGCCGTCGGCGGAGGTCTGGATCTGGTAGGCCTTGCCGTAGGCGGCCTCCCAGTTCAGCTGGACCTGGCAGACCTGCTGGACCGAGCCGAGGTCGACCTGCAGCCACTGCGGGTCCGCCGCGGCGGAGGACCAGCGGGTGCCGGTGTTGCCGTCGACGGCGGCCGAGGCGGGGGTGCCCGCGTTCTCGGTGCTGGAGGCGGTGGCGGCCTTGCCCTGCGCGGCGTTGGTGGTCGCGCAGGTGTCCGGGGTGGTGCCGCCGAACGAGCCGTAGACCTGGAACTCCCAGAGCGAGTAGCCGTAGCCGGTCGCCCGGGTGACGCCGTTCATCCGCACGTAGCGGCCGGTGCCGGTGACGTTGAGCGTCTCGTTGCCGCCGGCGCCGGTGGTGGTGGAGTAGACGGTCGTCCAGGTGCTGCCGTCGGCGGAGGTCTGGATCTGGTAGGCCTTGCCGTAGGCGGCCTCCCACTGGAGCACGACCTTGCTGATGGTCGCCGAGGCGCCCAGGTCGACCTGGATCCACTGCTGGTCGCTCGCGGCGGAGGACCAGCGGGTGCCGGTGTTGCCGTCGACGGCGTAGGCGGCCGTGGTGCCGCCGTTCTCGACCGACGAGGCGGTGACCGTCCGGCCCTGCGAGATCAGGGTGTCGGCGGCGTGGGCGGCGCTGCCGGGGAACGCCAGGACGGCGCCCGAGAGCAGGGCCATGCCGAGCAGGGCGGCGGAGCCGCGGCGGCCGGCTCGGGCGCCGGGGCGTGCTGAAGTGAGCCTCACGGGCTTCTCCTGCGGTGGGGGTGGGTGGGGGTTTTCGTGGGGGCGCGGACGTCGTGCGTCGGCGTGGGGACCGGCCCGTGACCGGCGGGCCGGCGCGGCGCAGGGGCGCCGGGAACTGCGGGGCAGGGCGGGGCCGGAATCCTTGCGGCCGAGCCGAGAGAGCGCTCCCCGGAGGGAGTCTGTGGGGCTGCGATCTCGGGTGTCAAGTCCTCGGTCGGGAGTTCCGGTACGGATCAACCGGCCGGTGCGGAGCGCCCTCTGACCCGCCGCCAGGCGCAGTGGACGGCGGGTTCGCGCAGGTCGCGGGGGTGCGGCTCAGCCGGTGGCGGCCGCGGCGGACAGTCGGGCGGGCAGCTCGCCGCCGGACTGCAGGAAGTGCCAGAGCGGCAGGGTGGCCGCGCCCACGGTGACGGCGTCCGGCCCGAGCAGGCCGAGGTCGATCGAGGTCTGTGCCCGGGGGAAGCGCAGGGCGTAGGCGGTGGCCGCGTCCCGGATCGCGGGCAGCAGGCGCGGCCCGAGCATCAGCCCGGCCCAGCCGCCGATCACGATCCGCTCCGGGTTGAACAGGTTGATCAGGTCGGCGATGGCCGCGCCGAAGTACTCCGAGGCCTCGGCCAGCAGGTCGACGGCGTCCTGCTCGCCCGCCTCGGCGGCGGCCAGCAGGGCGGCCAGCCCGGCCTTCTCGCTGGACCCGGCGGGCGCCCGGCCCCAGCGTTCGACCAGTGCCTCCGCGCCGACGTAGGCCTCCAGGCAGCCGCGCGAGCCGCACCGGCAGAGCCGGCCGCCCACGTGCACCTTGGTGTGGCCCCACTCGCCCGCGCTGCTGGTGGCGCCGCGGAAGCGGGCGCCCTCGGCGATCACGCAGGCGCCGACGCCGGAGCCGAACAGCGCGACCACCGCGTGCCGGGCGCCGCGGCCCGCGCCGAACCACATCTCGGCCTGGCCGAGCGTCTTGGCGCCGTTGTCCACGTAGAGCGGCAGGTCGGTGCCGGCCCGCAGCATCCGGCCGAGCGGTACGGCGTCCCAGTCCACGGTCTGGCTGTGCACCACGATGCCGAGGCCGTCGGTGCCCGGGTCGCCCTGCTCGACGATGCCGGGCACGCCGACGCCGACGCCGAGCACGGTGGCCGGGTCGGTGCCGGTGGCGTGCAGCACCTCGGCGAGCCCGGTGAGGATCAGCTCCACCACGTGGTCGGAGTCGTGCCCGCAGTCCGAGAGCGGGTGGTCGCTGGCGGCGAGCTCGGTGAGCCCCAGGTCGAAGAGCGCGACCCGCACCTGGGTCTCGCCGACGTCGACGCCGACCAGGTGGGCCCGCTCGGGCGGCACCTGCAGCAGGATGCGGGGCCGGCCGCCGTCCGACTCGACCGATCCGCACTCCTCGACCAGCCCGTCCGCCAGCAGTTCGCCGATCACGTTGCTGACCGAACCGGCGCTGAGCCCGCTGATCTGGCCCAACTCCTGCCTGCTGAGCGGCCCTTCGAAATACAACCGTTGCAAAAGGGTCGATCTGCTGCCGCGCCGCAGGTCGCGGACCGTCTGCTTGCCTCGCTCTGCCATCGGTTCTCCCTCCTGCAGCGAATCTAGCGCTGCACGTCCTCTTGACGCCAGCTTTTCTCACACGTTAAATCACGGCCTGAAGAAAGCCCTCTCCGGGGCTCGCACCCCGGCCGGGGCCCTTCCACCCCCACCACGCCATCCACCCGCCCGAGAGGGGCATGGTCATGCGTATCAACCGTCTGGCTGCCGCGACCGCCGTGGTCGCGACTCTTGCACTCACCGCCACCGCCTGCGGAGGCGGCTCCGGCACCGGCGGCTCCGGCGACAACAGCAGCCCCAAGACGCTGACGTACTGGGCCAGCAACCAGGGCACCAGCCTCGAGAACGACAAGCAGGTCCTGGAGCCCGAGCTGAGAAAGTTCGAGCAGCAGACCGGCATCAAGGTCAAGCTCGAGGTCATCCCCTGGTCCGACCTGCTCAACCGCATCCTCGCCGCCACCACCTCCGGCCAGGGCCCCGACGTCCTCAACATCGGCAACACCTGGTCCGCCTCGCTCCAGGCCACCGGCGCCCTGCTGCCCTTCGACGACGCGACCTTCGGCAAGATCGGCGGCAAGGACCGCTTCCTGCCCGCCACCATCGCCTCCGCCGGCGCGGCGGGCAAGGACCCGGCCGCCGTCCCGCTGTACTCGATGGCCTACGGCCTCTACTACAACAAGAAGATGTTCCAGGCCGCCGGCATCGAGCGCCCGCCGGCCACCTGGGACGAGCTGGTCGCCGACGGCCAGAAGCTCACCAAGGACGGCAAGTACGGCATCGCCGTCGAGGGCGGCAACGTCTCCGAGAACGTCCACCACGCCTTCACCCTCGGCAAGCAGCACGGTGCCGACTGGTTCGACGCCTCCGGCAAGCCCGCCTTCGACACCCCCGAGGCCGTCGCCGCGATCAAGCAGTACGTCGACCTGATCGCCAAGGACAAGATCGCCGCCCCGGGCAACGCCGAGTACGCCAACAACCAGACCCTCACCGACTTCGCCACCGGCAAGGTCGGGATGATGATGTGGCAGTCGGCCGGCGCCAACCTCAAGTCGCACGGCATGAACCCGGACGACTACGGCGTCGCCCCCGTCCCCGTCCCCGCGGGCGCCTCCGGCACCAAGCTCACCAGCTCCATGGTCGCCGGCATCAACCTCGCCGTCTTCAAGAACACCAAGAACCTGAACGGCGCACTGGACTTCGTGAAGTTCATGACCGGCAAGGACGAGCAGATCCAGCTCAACAAGACCTACGGCTCGATCCCGCCGGTCAAGGACGCCCAGGGCGACGCCGCCTTCGCGACCCCCGAGCTCCAGGCCCTCTCCAAGGTCCTCGGCTCCAGCGCCCAGCCGCTTCCGCAGGTCGCCGACGAGAGCCAGTACGAGACCCTCGTCGGCACCGCCGTCAAGAACCTGCTCGCCGCGGCCGCCGCCGGCAAGCCGGTCACCGACGAGTCCGTCAAGGCCGAACTCACCAAGGCCCAGCAGCAGATGCCGGCCAACTGACGTGCGACAGCGACTCGGCCGACTGCGCCTGACCCCCAAGGGCCTGCCCTACCTGCTCCTGCTCCCGGCGCTGCTCCTGGAGCTGCTGATCCACCTGGTGCCCATGGTGGTCGGCATCGTGATGAGCTTCAAACAGCTCACCCAGTTCTTCATCCGGGACTGGTCGTCCGCACCGTGGACCGGCCTCGGGAACTACCACCTGGCGGTGGACTTCAGTGCCCCCGTCGGCCGGTCGCTGCTCAACTCGTTCTGGGTGACCTGCGCCTTCACGATCCTCGCCGTCGGCCTCTCCTGGCTGGTGGGCACCACGGCGGCGATCATGATGCAGGACGCCTTCAGAGGCAGGGGGCTGCTCCGCGCAGCCTTCCTGCTGCCCTACGCCCTGCCGGTCTACGCGGCCGTCATCACCTGGTCGTTCATGTTCCAGCGGGACACCGGACTGGTCAACCACGTCATCCACGACCAGCTCCACCTCACCTCGGACCGGCCGTTCTGGTTGATCGGCGACAACAGCTTCACCGCGCTCGTCACCGTCTCCGTCTGGCGCTCCTGGCCGTTCGCCTTCCTCACCCTGACGGCCGGTCTGCAGAACATCCCCCGCGAGCTCTACGAGGCCGCCGCGATGGACGGCGCCGGCGTCTGGCAGCAGATCCGCCGGATCACCCTGCCCTCGCTGCGCCCGGTCAACCTGGTGCTCGTGCTGGTCCTCTTCCTCTGGACCTTCAACGACTTCAACACGCCGTACGTGCTGTTCGGCAAGTCGGCACCGGAGGCCTCGGACCTCATCTCCATCCACATCTACCAGTCCTCCTTCGTCACCTGGAACTTCGGCGCGGGCTCCGCCATGTCGGTGCTGCTCCTGCTGTTCCTGCTGCTGGTGACGTCGGTCTACCTGTTCATCACCTCGCGTCGGAGGGGCGCCGATGATTAACCCGCCCGCGTCCTTCCGGTGGATCCGCCGGATCGTGCTCGCCCTGCTCGCGGTCTTCACCCTCGTCCCGGTCGGCGTCATGGTCAGCTCCTCGCTGAAGCCGCTCCAGGACGTCCAGGGGCCGTTCCGCTGGATACCGAGCACGCTCACCGTCCGGCCCTACTTCGACATCTGGAAGACCGTCCCGCTCGGCAAGTACTTCGTCAACTCGATCATCGTGGCCGGCGGAGCGACGATCTTCTCGGTGCTCATCGCGATCCTCGCCGCGTACGGCGTCAGCCGCTACCGCTTCCGCGGCCGCCGGCTGTTCACCGTCACCGTGCTGTCGACGCAGATGTTCCCCGGCATCCTCTTCCTGCTGCCGCTGTTCCTCATCTTCGTCAACATCGGCAACAGCACCGGCGTCGCCCTCTACGGCAGCCGCGGCGGACTGGTCCTCACCTACCTCACCTTCTCGCTGCCCTTCTCGATCTGGATGCTGGTCGGCTACTTCGACTCCATCCCGCGGGACCTCGACGAGGCAGCCCTGGTCGACGGCTGCGGCCCCGTCCGGGCCCTGGTGCAGATCATCATCCCGGCCGCCGTCCCCGGCATCGTCGCCGTCGCCGTGTACGCCTTCATGACCGCCTGGGGCGAGGTCCTCTTCGCCTCCGTCATGACCAACGACGAGACCCGCACCCTCGCCGTCGGCCTCCAGGGCTACGCGACGCTCAACGACGTCTACTGGAACCAGGTCATGGCCGCCTCCCTGGTGGTCAGCGTCCCGGTCGTCGCCGGATTCCTCCTGCTGCAGCGCTACCTCGTCGCCGGACTCACCGCCGGCGCCGTCAAGTGACCCTGATTGAAAGGCCAGTTGTGAACGACCTCAACGCCCTGCCGGACGACTTCGTCTGGGGCGCGGCCACCTCCGCGTACCAGATCGAGGGTGCCGTGGACGAGGACGGCCGCGCGCCCTCCATCTGGGACACCTTCTCCCACACCCCCGGGAAGATCGACAACGGCGACCACGGCGACACCGCCTGCGACCACTACCACCGCTACGGCGAGGACATCGGCCTCATGAAGCGGCTCGGCCTCGGCGCCTACCGCTTCTCCGTCGCCTGGCCCCGCGTGGTGCCGCAGGCCGACGGCCGGATCAACGCCGAGGGCCTCGCCTTCTACGACCGCCTGGTCGACGGCCTGCTGGACGCCGGCATCACCCCGCACGGCACCCTGTACCACTGGGACCTCCCGCAGGCCCAGCAGGACCGCGGCGGCTGGCCCGAGCGCGCCACCGCCGAGCGCTTCGGCGAGTACGCGGCCGTCGTCGCCGACCGCCTCGGCGACCGCGTCAAGCACTGGGCCACCCTCAACGAGCCGCTCTGCTCCTCCTGGATCGGCCACCTCGAGGGCAAGATGGCCCCGGGCTGGACGGACCTCACCGCGGCCGTCCGCACCTCCTACCACCTGCACCTGGGACACGGCTACGCCGTGCAGGCGCTGCGTGCGGCCCACCCGGACGTCCAGGTCGGCATCGTCAACAACCTCAGCCCGATCATCCCGGCCTCCGACAGCGAGGCCGACCGCCTCGCCGCCGTCCGCGCCGACGGCCACATCAACCGCTGGTGGCTCGACCCGGTCCTCGGCCGCGGCTACCCGGAGGACATGGTCAAGCTCTACGGCGTCGAACTCCCCGTCCGCGACGGCGACATGGAGCTCATCTCGGCCCCGCTCGACTGGATCGGCCTCAACTACTACTTCCGCCAGTTCGTCGAGGACGACCCGACCGGCGCCGTGCCGCAGTTCCGGCAGGCCCCCGGCCGCAACGCCGAACACACCGCCATGGGCTGGGAGGTGGACGCCGAGGGCATCCACCAGCTGCTGATGCGCCTCACCGAGGAGTACGGCGTCCGGAAGATCTACATCACCGAGAACGGCTCCGCCTACCGTGACACCGTCACGGCGGACGGCCGGATCGAGGACCCGGAGCGCACCGCCTACCTGGAGGGCCACCTGGACGCCTGCGCCCGCGCGGTCGCCGAGGGCGCCCCGCTGGCCGGCTACTTCGCCTGGTCGCTGCTCGACAACTTCGAGTGGGCGTACGGCTACGACAAGCGGTTCGGCCTGGTGCACGTCGACTACGACACCCAGCGGCGCACCGTGAAGGCCAGCGGCGAGCGGTACGCGGAGATCATCCGCAACCACCGCGCCCGCTGACCCGTGAGGGTTCCGGCCGCGGCGGCCGCCGGAACCCTCACGGCCACGCCCCTCGTGCGTCGTCCTCGCAGGTCCGCTCCGGCCCGGGGGCGGCTAGGATCGCGGGCATGGCCCTGATCATGAGCGACGTGGACCGGTTCGAGGCCGCGAGGCCCCGGCTGGAAGCCATCGCCTACCGGTTGCTCGGTTCGGCGAGCGAGGCCGAGGACGCCGTCCAGGAGACCTTCCTGCGCTGGCAGGCCGCCGACACCGGGCGGATCGAGGTGCTGGAGGCCTGGCTGACCAAGGTCCTCACCAACATCTGCCTCAACGTGCTCACTTCGGCACGCGCCCGGCGCGAGACGTACGTCGGGGCCTGGCTCCCCGAGCCGCTGCTCGCCGGCGACCCGATGCTCGGCCCCGCCGACACCGCCGAGCAGCGCGACTCGGTGTCGTACGCCGTCCTCGTCCTGCTGGAGCGCCTGTCGCCCAACGAGCGGGCGGTGTACGTGCTGCGCGAGGCCTTCGGTTACCCGCACCGCGAGATCGCCGAGATCCTCGGCATCAGCGAGGCCGCCAGCCAGCAGATCCACCACCGGGCCAAGAAGCACGTCGCGGACGGCAGGGCGCGCACCGAGATCGACGAGGTCGCCGCCCGGCGGATCGTCGAGGAGTTCCTCGCCGCGGCGACCAGCGGCCGCACCGAACCCCTGGTGCGGCTGCTCACCCAGGACGCCGTCTCGGTCGGCGACGGCGGCGGGAAGGTCCCGGCCCGCGCGAAGGCGTTCGAGGGCGCGCTCGCGGTCGCGAAGTTCCTGCGCGGCCTGTTCAAGCCCAGCGAGGCCAAGCGGGCCCACATCGGCGGCGCGGCCGAGATCCACGTCGCGATCGCCAACGGCGGTCCCGCCGTCGTGGCGGTCGTGGACGGCCGGGTCGTCGGGATCACCTGCCTGGAGGTCACCGCCGACGGCATCGCCGCCGTGCGCAGCCAGGTCAACCCCGACAAGCTCGTCCGCGCGACCGGACAGTGGGCCGCCGGGGACCACGGGAGGGCCCCGCTCGTCGTCCTCTGAACCCTCCGACATGATGTGACGTGCTTCACACCCCGATCCTGTCAGGAAACCCAGGGTTGCCCGGTTCAAGGGGCGAAACCGCGCAGAGACAGCGGCGGAACCTCCAGACAGGAGCACGGACATGCAGCACCGCATCGTCGTCCTCGGAGCCGGCTACACCGGAGCCGTCGCCGCCGGCCGCCTCGCCAAGCGGCTGCACCGCGAGGACGTCGCCATCACCCTCGTCAACCCCGAGCCCGACTTCGTCGAGCGGGTCCGGCTGCACCAGCTCGCGGCCGGCCAGGACCTCAGGCCCCGGCCGTTCGACGAGATGTTCGCGGGCACCGGCGTGGCACTGAAGCTCGCGAAGGTCACCGCCGTCGACGTGGACCGCAAGAGCGTGACCGTCACCGCCGCCAACGGCCACGGCCGGGAGGAGCTGGCGTACGACACCCTGGTCTACGCCCTCGGCAGCGGGTGGAACGACGGGGGTGTCCCCGGCGCCGCCGAACACGCCCACGACATCTCCGGCCGCCCCGGCGCCCTCCGCCTCCGCGACCGGCTCGCCGCCCTGGAGGCCGGCCGCCCCGTGACCGTCATCGGCGGCGGCCTGACCGGCCTGGAGGCCGCGACCGAGATCGCCGAGGCCCGCCCCGACCTCGACGTCGCCCTGGCCGCCCGCGGTGCCCTCGGCGACTGGCTCTCGGACAAGGGCCGCGCCCACCTGCGGAAGGTGGTGGACGGGCTCGGCATCACCGTCCACGAGAACGCCGAGGTCACCGCCGTGGCGGGGGACCGCGTGACGACCGCCGACGGCCGGGACATCCCCGCCGCGGTCACGATCTGGACCACCGGCTTCGCCGCCCACCCGATCGCCGCGGCCACCACCCTGGAACTCGCCGAGGGCGGCCGGATCGTGGTCGACGACACGATGCGCTCGGTCTCCCACCCGGACGTGTACGCCGTCGGCGACGCCGCGATGGCGATCGGCCCCGAGGGCAAGCCGCTGCGCATGTCCTGCGCCTCGGGCGTCCCGATGGCCTGGCAGGCCGCCGACGCCCTCGCGGCCAGGCTCGCCGGCACCAAGGTCCCCCGCGTCCCCGTCCGCTACTTCCAGCAGTGCATCTCCCTCGGCCGCAAGGAGGGCCTGATCCAGTTCGTCACCGCCGACGACCGGGCGGTCGACCGCGCCCTGACCGGCCGCGTGGCCGCCCTCTACAAGGAACTGATCTGCAAGGGCGCGGCCTGGGGCGTCGCCAACCCGACCGTGGGCATGCCCTCCCGCCGCCGACGCGTCGTCCGCGGCGAGCTTCCCGACCCCGCACGGGCGGAGGCCGTGGCCTGACCCGGGGGGCAACCACAGATCAGGGGCGCGTGGGGGCACCTCCCGGCCGAAGGCTGGGGGAGAACTGCGCAATTCGGATGTGGGTCTCCGTACAGGACCGGGGCCTGCCCTGATCGCACAGTGACCCGCCCGTGGTTTGCCCTAGCTTCGCGGCAGGCGGCGGCGCCAGTGGCGTTCGAAGATCACGTCGCCGCCCTCCAGGGCGCGCAGGTGGTCGTGGACGGTGAGGTGCCCGGCGTCGCAGCTCGCCTCGGAGCGGAGCTGCAGGGTGACGTCCCAGCCGATGTCCGTCCGCTCCAGCCGGAGCGTCCGGTCGGTCCTGGCCCGGGCGCCCAGCGGGTCGTCGGCCCGGATCCGGTACGCCTCCAGCACGTGCTCCTCCTCGGCGAGGCCGTCCGGGTGCACCGTCGCCCCGGCCGGCCGGGCGAGCTGCAGCCGCCACTCGCCCGCGGCCACGTCGTGCACCACCTGCCGCTCCGGATGCGAGACCAGCGGCTCGGGGTGCAGCTCGGCGGGGACGGGCGCCTGCTCGGGCGGGTCGAAGGTGACCGGCCCGCTGCCGGCGTCCGCGGCCAGGTGCCGCACCGGCAGCGTCAGCACCGAGCCGCTCGGGTCCACCTCGAAGCCGCCGGTCTCCGCGACCGGCCACAGCCAGGGCCAGTACGCCGAGGAGAGCGCCAGCCGGATCCGGTGCCCGGCGGGGAAGGCGTGCGCGACCGGGGCGAGCTCCACCTCCACCTCGACCGGGCCGGTGCCGCCGGCCAGCGCCGCCGCACCCCGGGTGACCAGCGTGGACGATCCGTCCGGTGCCACGTCGCAGAGCCGGGCCGCGACCTGCCTGTGGCGGCCGTCGCAGCGCACCCGCAGCCGCAGCGCCGGCCCGCCGAGCAGTTCCTCGGGTTCCGGCAGCGGCACCGAGTCGAAGCAGACCGAGCGGCCGTCCTCCTCGCGCTGGTCCGGCGGCAGGTCGGCCGCGCCGCCGGCCGGCCGGAGCGCCCCGGCGTCGATGCCGGTGTGCTGCGGGGAGCGAACGGGGACGAAGCGCTCGCCGGAGGGCGTCCCGGCGGTGCGCAGCGCGTCGTCGAGGCCGTAGTGCACCTCGCGGACGTCGGGGGAGGGCCAGCCGTCGTCGCCGATCCAGCGGCCGGGCCGGTTGGCGTAGGAGGGGGCGGGCGGCACCGACTCGTTCATCCAGCTGCGCAGGGCGGGTTCCTTGAGGACGCCGGTGTCGGCGCCCCTGAGCCAGTGGTCCCACCAGCGCAGGGTCTCCTGGAGGAAGCCGATCGCCGGGCCGGGCGGCAGGCCCTGGTCGGGGTACTGGTGCGGCCAGGGACCGAGGACGCCGCGGGCGTCCGGGCCGAGTTCCTCGACCAGGCGCAGCACGGTGCCGGCCTGCGGGTCGGCCCAGCCGCCGAAGGCGAGGACGGCGGCGCGGACCGCCCGGAGGTCGATCGGCCCGCCCTCGTCGTCGGCGCCGGGATCGACGGCGGCGAGGCGTTCCAGCCAGAGCCGCCGCCAGTGGTCCCCGGTGTAGCGGGGGTCGGGCGGGCGGCAGGCGGCGGCGAGCCGGGCGGCGGATCCGCCGTGCACGGCGGCGGCGAGCGGCGCGCCGGCCAGGTCCCGCCGTGGTGCGGTGCGGTCGTCCGCGCAGACGGCGACCACGGCGGCGAGTGCTTCGGGGGCGCGGGCGGCGAGGGCGAGGGCGGCGGTGCCGCCGCGGCCGATGCCGAAGGTGCCGGCCCGGCCGTTGGACCAGGGCCGGGCGGTGAGCCAGTCGAGCAGGGCGAGTCCGTCGTCGGTGCCGGCGGGGGAGGCGGGGTCGGCCGGGCTGCCTTCGGAGCTGCCGTGGCCGCGGGCGTCGACGCGCAGCGAGGCGTAGCCGTGGCCGGCGTACCAGGGGTGGCGTTGGGCGTCGCGGACGGCGGTGGTGTCGCCGAGCCCGCCGGGGTGGTGTTCGAGCAGGGCGGGCACCGGGTGGTCGGTGACCGGCAGCCAGAGGCGGGCGGCGAGGCGGGTGCCGTCCGGCATGGCGATCCGGACGTCCTCGCGGGTGGTGCGGTAGGGGTACGGGGCCGGCTGCTGCATGGGCCCTCCGTGGGGTCGTACGGTGGCCCGGGCGGGCCCGACCTCCCCAGGATGGGCGCGGCCGGGCGCCATTTCCACCGGGCCGCCCCGGGCCGCAGCCGGTCCGGGGCGGCCGGCGGTGCCCCGTCCCGCGGCGCGCACCGCGGGACGGGGGCTGCCGGGCGGGCTGGTTCAGGAGGCCTTGGCGAGCCAGGCGGTGGCGTTCAGGGCGAGCGCCGCGTCGGTGCCGGCCGGGTCGTTCCAGCCGTCGTACAGGGTGTTGCCGGACTGGCCGGTGCCGTCGTCGATCGGGGAGCTGTCCCCCCAGGCGGCGACCCGGCCGCTGCCGAAGGTGCTGGTGACGAAGAAGGCGCCGGTGTTGCCGCTGTAGCCCGTCCGGTAGACCAGGCCCTTGACGGAGGAGTTGGCGGAGGGGGTGAGGGTGAAGGTGGTGCCGGAGCGCAGGATCGAGCCGGTGACGTTGCCGAAGGCGCCGTGCAGCACCGGGTCGGCGGAGTTGTTGACCGCCCGCGGGTTGTCGGTGCTGATGGTCTTCACGTCGGCCGAGAAGCCGAACGGCGAGGTGTTGTCGACGCCGTTGCTGGTGAAGAGGTCGTTGATGATCTCGGGGCTGTCCCAGCCGTCGTTGTTGCGGTCGCTGTTGCTGTGGTCGGAGACGAGGAAGAGCCCGCCGCCGTTCTGCACGAACCGCATGATGGCGGTCTTCTCGGCGGTGGAGAAGCGGATGTTGGGCTCGGGGATCACGAAGGTGTCGAAGTTGGCGAGGTCGAGCGCGGCGCCGGTGCCGTAGCTGATGGTCGAGCCGGACGGCAGCGTCTTGAGGCTGTAGCCGCCGGTCTTCTGCAGGGCGACGCCCCAGGCGGAGAGGGCGCCCGTCCAGCTCTTCTCGGTGCTGGGGTCGGCGTTCTGGCCGAGCGGGTCGGGCTGGCTGGTGCTGATGATCCAGTCGGCGTTGCCGGCGGTCTCGGCCTTGCTGTTGTCGAAGAGCACCCGGTGGGGGGTGGCGGCCGCGGCCGGGGCGGCGGGCGCCGCGAGACCCGTGAGGGTGGCTGCCAGGACGGCGCCGGCGGCCAGGGCCGCGTTCGTGCGGATGGTGCGAGTGCCGATCATCTGCCGTTCCTCCGTGGGGAGTTGGGGGATTGGGGGGCAGTGGTACCCGCGCCCGGAACCGCACGCGGACGGTTGGGGTATCCGCGCGTAGATCCGAGCACCGAGCCGAGTATCCGCGCGTAGAAGAGGCTGGAGGAAGACGCGGGAGGTTAAGGGATCGGGTACGTCGTGTGACATGTCCTGCGCGGAATGCGCCCCCGGTGCATCGGTGCAGCTCGGTGTGCCTCGGTTCAGCAGTTGCATATGACTTGCAATTGAGTCCTGGGGGCGAAAGTATGGCCCGGCTCATCCGTCAGCTGCCGGGAGGACTCCCATGTCAACGCCAAGCCGCCTGCGCGACCGGCTCACCCGTGAGGAGTGGATCCGGCTCGCCGGCATGGGCGGCTTCGTGCTGGCCCTCCACGTCGTCGGCTGGTTCACCCTGCTCGCCGTGATCGCCCCGCGCCACTACGACGTCGGCGGCCAGGTCTTCGGCGCCGGCATGGGCCTGACCGCCTACACCCTCGGCATGCGGCACGCCTTCGACGCCGACCACATCGCCGCGATCGACAACACCACCCGCAAGCTGATGGGCCAGGGCAAGCGGCCGCTCTCCGTCGGCTTCTGGTTCTCGCTCGGCCACTCCTCGATCGTCTTCGGCCTCTGCGCGCTGCTGGCCTTCGGCATCCGCTCGCTGGCCGGGCAGGTCGAGTCCGACGAGTCGGCGCTGCACACCGCCACCGGCCTGATCGGCGTCTCCGTCTCCGGTACCTTCCTGGTGCTGATCGGCCTGATCAACCTCGGTGCCTTCAACGGCATCCTCAAGGTCTTCCGCAGGATGAAGGACGGCGAGTTCGACGAGGCGGAGCTGGAGCGCCAGCTCGACAAGCGCGGCTTCCTCAACCGGATCCTCGGCCGGGTCACCCGGGCCGTCACCAAGCCCTGGCACATGTACCCGGTCGGCTTGCTCTTCGGCCTCGGCTTCGACACCGCCACCGAGGTCTCGCTGCTCGTCCTGGCCGGCGGCGCCGCCGCCTTCTCGCTGCCCTGGTACGCGCTGCTGGTGCTGCCGGTCCTCTTCGCGGCCGGCATGAGCCTGCTCGACACCATCGACGGGTCGTTCATGAACTTCGCCTACGAGTGGGCGTTCTCCAAGCCGGTCCGCAAGATCTACTACAACCTCACCGTCACCGGCCTGTCGGTGCTGGTCGCCCTGGTCATCGGCGTCGTCGAGCTGGTCGGCCTGCTCGCCGAGAAGCTCGGCATCACCGCCGGCCCGATCGGCTGGATCGCCGAACTCGACCTCAACATGGTCGGCTACGCCATCGTCGGCCTCTTCGTGGTCACCTGGGCCGGTGCGATCGCCTACTGGAAGCTCGGCAAGGTCGAGCAGAAGTGGTCGGCGGCCGTCCGCGAGCCGGCCGCCGCCGAGGCCGAGTAGCGCGGCCGGGTTCGGCCTTCGGGCAGGTCGGGGAGGTGCAAGGAGCGCCGGCCGGGGTGTCGTACCGGTGTGCCAGCACCTGCTGCCGTGACGGACACCGACCCTCTCGCCGGCCTGGACGACGTGCCCTGGGCCCGGCTCCAGCACTCCTACGGCACGGCCGAGGACGTCCCGGGACACCTCCGGGCGATGCGGGCGGGGGTGCGGGAGGGCCGCTACCCGCCGAGTGCGCAGCTCGCGAACCACATCGTGCACCAGGGCACCCGGTCGCAGGCCGCGGTGCACACCGTGCCGTTCCTCGTGCGGATGGCACTCGACCCGGGACTGGCCGACAGGCACGAGTTCGTCGCCCTGCTGGTCGCCATCGCGATCGGACTGGACAACAACCACCTGCCGAACGGCTACGACCTCCGGGAGGACCGTGCCCACCTGGAGGAGCTGCACGGCGAGGCCGACGACTGGGCCCGGTGGATCGCGGAGGCGGCGGACGACGAGCAGCGCACACAGCGCGAGGGCAGCCGGGCGCAGGTGCTCATCGACGCCGAAGCGGTGGTCCGCTGCTACGACGCCGTGCGGGAGGCACTTCCCGAACTCGCCGTCCTGCTGAACTCGGACAGCCCCGAACTGCGGGCCGGGACGGCGAACCTGTTCGCCTGGTTCCCCGAGTCCGCGGCGATGTCGGTCCCGCTGTTGCAGGCGTTCGTCGCCGGAGAGGACTCGCCCGGCGCCGCGGCGACGGGACTGGTCGCCCTCGGTCTGCTCGGCGAGCCGGCGGCCGCCCCCTTCGTCCAGCACCACCTGGACAGCCCGGTCGTGGAGCTGCGCTGGGCCTCCGCCTTCGCGTTGACGCGGTCGGGCATCACCGGCCCGGCCGTCGTCGACGTGCTGATCGAGGTCGTCGCCCGGCCACCGGAGAGGACCGGGACGATGTCCTTCCTGAGCGGCTCCTACTGCGCCCTCGCGGCGATGGCCCTGGCCGAAACGCCCGAAGGCGGGACGCTCCGGGCGGTCGAGGCCGTGCTGGCCGGCCTGGCCGGCTGTACGGGCCTCGAAGCGTTCGATGACCGGTACTACACGGTGCACACGCTGCTCTCGCTGGCCTTCCCGGAGGCTCCCGCCGCTCCGCCGCAGAGCTTCGGCGAGTTGAGCGAGGCACAGCAGCGGGTCGTGCGCTTCCTCGCCGAGAGCGAGGAGGGCGGGCCGTCGATGGACGCCCTGCGCCGGTGGAAGGTGCCCACCGGACGCCCCGAGCTGCGCGCCTACGCCGGACTGATCGACCCCGTGTCCACGGGTGCGCAGGAGACCTGAGGTGCGGACGCGGTGCCGGGCCGGCTCGATATTCGGTTGCGCCGTCGGCAGGAGCGGCTAGTGTGCTGACGTCCTCGCGAACGCCGTGCGAGGACCCGACGTCGAGGAGGTGTGTCCGGATGGTTGCCGCCGTGTCGCGGCGCGCCTTCGCGTGCGCGCCATCCGCCTCCCTCGATCGTCACCTCCCCACCGGCTGACAGCGCGTCGCGTCCGACGCACCCGGTGGGCCACTCCTCAGGAGCCACCGCAGTGCGCGAGCGCTTTGCCGACAGCGATTCCTTCTCCCGTATCCGCCCCAAGGGCGGGCCGCGGCGCGGCCGCCGGTCCGACCGGTTCGACGACTTCGAGCCCGAGTACGTCCCCTCCGCGGCCGCGTTCCCCGAGGGCTTCGACGACCCCGCCCCGGCCGTGTCCGACGGCCCGGCCGAGGGCGACCGCTGGTCCACCTGGGACCGGTCCACCCCCACCGAGAAGGGGCCCGAGCCGCGCCCCGACTGGGTGGTGACCGAACTCGCGGCCGTGGACACCGAGCTCGGGATCGTGAAGACCGGCAAGGAGGCCGACGTCTTCCTGCTGGAGCGCGCGGTGCCGGGCACCGGCCGCCGCACCCTGATGGCCGCCAAGCGCTACCGGGACGCCCAGCACCGGATGTTCCACCGCGACTCCGGCTACCTGGAGGGCCGTCAGCACAAGGAGTCCCGGATCACCCGGGCGATGGCCAAGCGCACCGCCTTCGGCAAGGAGGCCATCGCCGGGCAGTGGGCCGGGGCCGAGTTCGCCGCGCTGTGCCGGCTCTGGTCGGCGGGGGTGGCCGTCCCGTACCCGGTGCAGATCACCGGGACGGAGATCCTGATGGAGTTCGTCGGCGACGGGGACGGCGCGGCCGCGCCCCGGCTGGCCCAGCTCCGTGCCGAGGAGGCGGACGTCGAGGACCTGTGGGAGCAGCTCGGCCGCAGCCTGTCGCTGCTCGCCGTCGACGGTTACGCGCACGGCGACCTCTCCGCGTACAACATCCTCGTCCACGACGGCCGACTGGTGATCATCGACGTGCCGCAGATCGTCGACGTGGTCGCCAACCCGCGCGGGCTGTCCTTCCTGGAGCGGGACGTGCGCAACGTGGGGGCCTGGTTCGTGTCGCGGGGCCTGCCCGAGGGGCGGGTGGAGGAGCTGGTCGGCTCGCTCGCCGCGGACGCGCGGCTGGGGTAGCCGGGCGTCGGACGTCCGCACCGGTCAGGCCCTCGCGGCCTGCCCGGTGCGGACCCTGACGGTGCCTCGGCGGCGGGAGGGCATGCGGCGTCTGCCGAGAGTTAACGCAGGATGTCTTGTCGTGTCACCTTCTACGCGCGTATCTTACTGCACGGTATCTACGCGAGTAGTCACCAACTCTGACACACCCTCAGCACCCGGTGAGCCCACGTCCGCCGGGTGACCGTGCTGCCCGCACGCGGTGGACCCGCGTCCGCCGGCAGATTAAGGAGCCCCTCCCGGTGACCGAAACCACCGCCGCCCGCAACCCCCGCTCCCGCCGGAGACTGCTGCGCGCGACCGTGCTGTCCTCCTCCGTGGCGGCCTCGCTGGTCCTCGTGCCGCTGCCCTTCGCCACCGCCGCGCCCTCCGCCGACGCGGTCGTCTCCGAGGTCTACGGCGGCGGCGGCAACTCGGGCGCCACGCTGAAGAACGACTTCATCGAGCTCGCCAACAAGGGCGGCGCCGCCTTCGGCCTCGACGGCTGGAGCGTCCAGTACATCTCCGGCACCCCGGGCGCCAGCAGCACCTGGAGCGTCACTCCGCTGAGCGGCGCGATCGCGCCCGGCGGCCGCTTCCTGATCGCCGAGGCCGCGGGCACCGGCGGCACCGTCGCCCTGCCCACCCCGGACGCCTCCGGCACCCTCGCCCTGTCCGGCACCTCCGGCACCGTCGCGCTCGTCCAGGGCACCGCCCCGCTGACCTGCAAGACCGCCGCGGACTGCGCCGCCGACACCCGGATCCGCGACCTGGTCGGCTTCGGCACCGCCGTCGTCCACGAGGGCAGCGCCTCCGCCGCCGGCGCGAGCAACACCGCCTCGGTCGCCCGCGGCGCCGGCCTGCCCGACACCGACGACAACGCCGCCGACCTGAAGGCCGGCGTGCCCACCCCGGTCAACAGCAAGGGCGAGACCGCCGACGCCGGCGACGGCTCGGGCTCCACCGGCCCGACCGAGCCCGGCACCGTCCGCATCCACGACATCCAGGGCAACACCCGGATATCCCCGAAGGCCGGCAGCACCATCCCCGGCATCCCCGGCATCGTCACCGGCGTGCGCACCACCGGCTCCAAGGGCTTCTGGATCCAGGACGCCACCCCGGACGCCGACCCGGCCACCAGCGAGGCGGTCTTCGTCTACACCGGCAGCGCCGCCCCGACCGTCAAGGTCGGCGACTCGGTGCTGGTCACCGCCAAGGTCACCGAGTACTACCCGTCGTTCACCGGCGGCAGCCAGTCCGTCACCGAGCTGAGCGCGCCGAAGACCACCGTGCTCTCCTCCGGCAACCCGCTGCCCGCCGCCGTCCGCCTCGACGGCCGCAGCATCCCCGCCGCCTACGCCCCCGAGGCCGCCGGCGCCACCATCGAGAACCTGCCGCTGCAGCCCGCTACCTACGCGCTCGACCTGTACGAGTCGCTGGAGGGCATGCGGGTCGAGGTCGCCGACGCCCGCGTCGTCCAGGCCACCGACAAGTACAACGAGCTGTGGGTGGACGCCTCCTGCGAGGACCCGGCCACCCGCCGCGGCGGCGTCGTCTACCTCGGCTACGACAAGCCGAACACCGGCCGCCTGATGGTGCAGTCGCTGATCCCGGCCGCCGAGGGCGCCTTCCCGGTCGCCAACGTGGGCGACCGCCTCACCGGCACCACCGCCGGCCCGCTCGACTACAACCAGTTCGGCGGCTACACCGTCGCGGCCACCACGATGGGCGCGCTCAAGGACAACGGGCTCAAGCGCGAGGTCACCG
The DNA here is from genome assembly GCF_040702125.1 of Kitasatospora sp. NPDC085895. Lineage (NCBI taxonomy): Bacteria > Bacillati > Actinomycetota > Actinomycetes > Kitasatosporales > Streptomycetaceae > Kitasatospora > Kitasatospora sp. NPDC085895. The sequence continues at coordinate 66,687 of NZ_JBFBJY010000039.1, forward strand.
CCCGCCCGCTGCCGAGCGAGGCCACCATCGCCACGTACAACGTGGAGAACCTCGACCCGTCCGACCCGGACGAGAAGTTCGCCCAGCTCGCCCAGGGCATCGTCACCAACCTGCGCTCGCCCGACGTGGTCGCCCTCGAGGAGATCCAGGACGACAACGGCGCGGTCAACGACGGCACCGTCACCGCGGGCGCCACCGTCGCCAAGTTCGTCGCGGCCATCAAGGCGGCCGGCGGCCCGGCCTACGAGTGGCGCTCCATCGACCCGGTCGACGGCAAGGACGGCGGCGAGCCCGGCGGCAACATCCGCCAGGTCTTCCTGTTCAACCCCGCCCGGATCTCCTTCACCGACATCCCCGGCGGCGACTCCACCACCGCGGTCGACGTCACCGGCACCGGCAAGTCCACCGCGCTGACCGCCTCCCCGGGCCGCATCGACCCGGGCAACGAGGCCTGGACCACCAGCCGCAAGCCGCTGGTCGGCCAGTTCTCCTTCAAGGGCAAGCCGATCTTCGTGATCGCCAACCACTTCAACAGCAAGGGCGGCGACCAGGGCATCGACAGCCGCTTCCAGGCCCCGACCCGCAGCTCCGAGGTGCAGCGCGCCAAGCAGGCCGCCGTCGAGCACGCCTTCGTGGCCAAGCTGCTCGCCGCCGACCCGGGCGCCCGCGTGGTCTCCCTCGGCGACTTCAACGACTACCAGTTCTCGCCCGCGCTGCAGACCCTCACCGAGGGCGGAGTGCTCCGCGACCTGGTCAACGAGCTGCCGGCGTCCGAGCGTTACTCGTACGTCTACCAGGGCAACTCGCAGGTGCTCGACCACATCCTGGTCAGCCCCGGCCTGAAGCGCCAGCACGCCGACTACGACGTGGTGCACGTCAACAGCGAGTTCGCCTCGCAGGCGAGCGACCACGACCCGCAGATCGTGCGCATCAAGCCGTGACCCGCGGCTGAACGGCGGGGCGCGGCCCGGGACCTCCCCGGGCCGCGCCCCGCCGGCGTTCCCGTCGACCCGCCGCCCGCGCCCGTTCCGCCGTCAGAAGGCCCGGGGTGACGCGGTTCACAGGAAAAGGGTGACAGGACGCTGTCGCAGGCAACCGGCACAGTCGGGGTCATGACGATCACAGACGAGGACTGCCTCTCCGAGACCCTGGCGTTCAACGCGCAGTTCGAGGCCGCCGCCGCGGGCCGCCCGGCCCGCGGACGGGCACCCGACGCCGCCGTACTGGCCCACCTGCGGCGCAACCGGCTCGGCGGGGACACCCCGCCGGTGAGGCTGGCGCACGGCCGGGACCGCACCGTCGCGGGCGGCGTCCGGGTGAGGGCCTTCGTCCCGGAACAGGTGACCGGCGTCTACCTGCACATCCACGGGGGCGGCTGGGCGTTCGGCTCCGCGGACGGCCAGGACGAGCGGCTGTGGGGGCTCGCCGAGCAGGCGCGGCTGGCCGTGGTGAGCGTCGACTACCGCCTCGCCCCCGAACATCCCTTCCCCGCCGGGCCCGACGACTGCGAAGCCGCAGCGTCGTGGCTGGTGGAGCACGCGGCGTCCGAGTTCGGCACCGAACGGCTGCTGATCGGCGGCGAGTCGGCCGGCGCCCACCTCGCCGTGCTGACGCTGCTGCGCCTGCGCGACCGGCACGGCCTCACCGGAGCGTTCCGCGCGGCCCACCTGCGCTACGGCGTCTACGACCTGTCGATGACACCGAGCCAGCGCAACTTCGGCCCACGCCGGCTGCTGAGCAACACCGACTCCCTGCAGGACAGTTACGAGCTGTTCACGCCCGGGGCGGGGGAAGAGGGGCGCCGCAGCCCGGAGATCTCGCCGCTGTTCGCGGACCTCACCGGGCTGCCGCCCGCCCGGATCGTCGTCGGTACCGAGGACCCGCTGCTCGACGACTCGCTGTTCCTGGCCGCCCGGTGGCGGGCGGCGGGCGGGCGCGCGCACCTCGGCGTCGTCGCCGGTGCGATGCACGGCTTCACCCTCTTCCCGCTGACCGCCACCGAGCGGGAGGTGCGGCGGGAACGGGACTTCCTGGCCGCCGCGTGAGGGTAGCGTCGACGGCATGAAGCGAACCGCCCGACTGTACGCGCTGGTCGAGGAGTTGCGCGCGGCGGCGCCGCGACCCCTGACGGTCGCGGTGCTCGCCGGGCGGTTCGAGGTCAGCGGGCGAACGGTGCAGCGCGACCTCCAGACCCTGATGGAGGCCGGCGTCCCGGTGCGTGCCGTGACCGGACGAGGCGGCGGCTGGTCGGTCGACCCCGGGACGACGCTTCCGCCGATCCGCCTCACCGCCGAGGAGGCCTCGGCGCTGACCGCCGCGCTCGCCGCGGTCGGCGCCGCCACCCCCTACGCGGGTGCGGCCCGCACCGCAGCCCAGAAGATCACGGCCGCGATGACCGGTCCCGCCTCGGCCGCGGCCCGGGAGTTCGCCGCCCGCGTCGTCGCCCTGCCCGGGCACGGCGACCCCGCGATCCGCACCGCGGTGGAGCAGGCACTCGCCGACGGCACGGTGCTGCGGCTGTCCTACACCGACGCGGAAGGGCGGGAGAGCGACCGCGTCGTGGAACCGGCCGGCCTGCTCACAGCCGGGGGCCGGTGGTACCTGATCGCCTGGTGCCGCATCCGCAGGGCTGGCCGCGGCTTCCGGTTGGACCGGATCTCCGCGGCGGCTCCGACCGGTGAACGGGCTCACCCCCGCGACCTGGCCGGACTGCTCCACGGCTCGACCGCCGCCGGCGCGGGACGGCCCGCCGTGCTGGCCGAACTCGCCGGCCGGTCGGGGCGGTCCGAAGGAACGGATCCGGCGGTCCGCCCAGGCCGTCCGGCCCGTCCGGCTGTCGGTGCCGGCCGCTAGCGTGCGGCCGTGACCAGCCGGACGACCGCCGAGGCCCACCGGGCCGGCCTCGACCACGTGCTCGCGACCGCCGCCGGCGCACCGTGGATCGACGGCCTGGTGCTGCGCGGCAGCGCCGTCCTCGCCGCCTGGTGCCCGGAGAGCGCCCGGCCGCCCGCCGACCTCGACTTCGTGCTGCGACCCGTCCCCGCGGTGCCGATCGACCCGCTGGACCCGTACCCGCACCTCGACACCGCCGACGCGGTGCTCTGCGATCCGCAGACCGCGCACGGCGCGGGCGCCGCCGAACTCTGGGACCCGGAGGGCGCCGAGCCGCGCGGCCCGCGGGTCCGGCTCCCGCCCGAGGGCCTGCACTGGCTGCCCGACACCGAACCGGAGGACGTGCCGTACGGCGATCTGCTCGACCGGCTGCGTGACGCCCCCGAGGCGGCGCCCGGCCTGCGGATCGACGCCGGGGCCGCCCGGCACGAGGGCCTCGGCGGCTACTACGCCCCCTACGGCGGCGGCGCCACCGGCCTGCGGCTGACGATCCCGTGGACGGCCGACGGGCTCCCGCCGGGCACCCTGCGGATCGACTGCGCGTGGGACGAACCGCTGCCCGAGCCACCGGTGTTCACCGCGGTGCCGCGCGCCGACGGCGGCCCGCCCGCCGTCCTGCCCACCGCGAGCCGCGAACTCTCGCTGGCCTGGAAGCTGCTGTGGCTGCTCGCCGAGGGCACCGGCGGCGGCGCCGCCCGCGGCAAGGACCTCCACGACGCCGTCCTGCTCGCCGAGCATCCGGCCACCGCGCTCGGCGGCGGCCTGCTGCACCGGGTGCTGCGCCGCGCCCCGCACCCGGTCGGCCCCGCGGACCTGCCGCACTGCCGCGTCGACTGGCAGGGCTTCCCGGGCACCCCGGAAGCGTGGCTGGACCGCCTGGTGCGCGCCCTGGCGGCGAACGCATGAGGGGTGCCGGGCACCCCTCATGCGTTCGCCGGTCCCGCTACTTGCCGAGCGCTGCGAGGACGGCCCGGGCCATCACCTTCTCGCCGGTGGCGTTGGGGTGGAAGGGCACGGCGGGGGAGCCGGGCAGGGCGCCCTCCATCCAGCGGTCGTCGGAGCAGACGTCGTGGCCGCGGGTGGGGGTGAGGGTGTCGACGTAGGTGGCGCCGTTGGCGGCGGCCGTGGCGGCGAGCTCGTCGTTCAGCCGGTGCAGGACGCCGCGCAGGTAGGCGACGTCACCGGTGGTGATGGGCTGGCGGCCGATGCAGTTGCGCTCGTTGTCGGGCAGCACCGACGGGTAGCCGACCAGCAGCACCTTGGCGTGCGGCGCCTTGGCGTGGATCTTCTGCAGGGCGGCGGCGATCTGCGGGCCGGCCGCGTCGATCCGGTTGACCAGGGTGTCCGTGCCCCACTGCCAGGACCAGGTGCGGAAGTCCCAGTGGCCGTGGGCGTAGACGTCCTTGCAGGGGGTGCCGAAGGGGTTGACCACGGCGCCCGCCATACAGGTGGCGATGACGTCGCCGATGCCGAGGTCGGAGGTGCCGAGCTCGTTGCCGCCGATGCCGAGGGTGACCAGGTCGGTGCCGGCCGAGACGGAGTCGAGCTGCGGGTCGTTGACCCGGAGGAAGGCGTCGTACTGGGCCTCCGTCAGGTCGGAGACCTTGGCGGCGCCGCAGGTCGCGTCGCGGTAACTGGCACTGCCGAGTTCGGCTGCGACCAGGTGGCCGTAGTTCTTGCTCGACCGCAGGCAGAGCCCGGCGTACTGCGAGGGGACGCCGGCGCCGGCCGCGTACGAGTCTCCGAGGGCGACGTAGTCGCCGCCCGAGTCCGCGGCGTTCGCGGCGGGGGCGCCGAGCAGTCCCGCGGCGGTGCTCGCGAGGACGGCGCCGACCAGGACGGACGAACGCTTCAGGGCACGGCTGAACACGGTTCCTCCTGGGGGAGAGAAACGGGACGGGTGGGGGCGTTACTGCTCGGTAAGTTACTGGCACGTTAACGCAGTTGTCCAGATATTCGACACCCAATTCACGTCTGAAATTCCGTCATATCGCGCCCCGAATTACGCTCCACGGTGAAGCGTTCGGCATTTCCACTACTCGGTGGAGCGAAATTCCGGCGGTGGGGTTACCGGCCGGTTGACCTGCGCCCGGCCAGGGGCGCACCATGCTGGTCACACCGAGATCGACAAGCCGCTCCCAGCCCTGGAGGACCGCCCGGATGGCACTCGACGCCGACGTGATCGTGATCGGAGCGGGCCTCGCCGGCCTGGTCGCCACCGCCGAACTGGCCGAGGCCGGCCGCAGGGTGATCCTCCTCGACCAGGAGCCCGCGGCCTCGCTCGGCGGCCAGGCCCACTGGTCCTTCGGCGGCCTCTTCCTGGTCGACTCGCCCGAGCAGCGCCGCATGCGCATCCGGGACTCCCGCGACCTCGCCTGGCAGGACTGGCTCGGCACCGCCGGCTTCGACCGCCCCGAGGACGCCTGGCCGCGCCGCTGGGCCGAGGCCTACGTCGACTTCGCCGCCGGCGAGAAGCGCGCCTGGCTGCACGAGCGCGGGGTGCGGTTCTTCCCGGTGGTCGGCTGGGCCGAGCGCGGCGGTCTCACCGCCACCGGCCCCGGCAACTCGGTGCCGCGCTTCCACATCACCTGGGGCACCGGCCCCGGCCTGGTGGAACCCTTCGCCCGCCGGGTCAAGGCCGCGGCCGGCAAGGGCCTGGTCGACTTCCGCTTCCGCCACCGGGTCACCGCCCTCGCCGCGACCGGCGGCACCCTGGACACCGTCAGCGGCGAGATCCTCGCCCCCAGCGCCGCCAAGCGCGGCGAGTCCAGCTCCCGCGAGGCCACCGGATCCTTCGAACTCCGCGCGCAGGCCGTGATCGTGGCCTCCGGCGGTATCGGCGGCAACCACGACCTGGTCCGCAAGGCCTGGCCCGCCCGCCTCGGCACCCCGCCCGAGCGGATGCTCTCCGGCGTGCCCGCCCACGTCGACGGCCTGATGCTGGGCATCGCCGGGGACGCCGGCGGCCACCTGATCAACGGCGACCGGATGTGGCACTACACCGAGGGCATCGAGAACTGGGACCCGATCTGGCCGATGCACGGCATCCGGATCCTGCCCGGCCCGTCCTCGCTCTGGCTGGACGCCCGCGGCCACCGGCTGCCCGTCCCGCTCTTCCCCGGCTTCGACACCCTCGGCACCCTCGAACACATCATGACCACCGGGTACGACCACACCTGGTTCGTCCTCACCCAGAAGATCATCGAGAAGGAGTTCGCCCTCTCCGGCTCCGAGCAGAACCCCGACCTCACCGGGAAGTCCGTCAGGGGCGTGCTGGGCCGGGCGCTGCCCGGTGCGACCGGTCCGGTCGAGGCGTTCAAGGAGCACGGCGTGGACTTCGTCGTCGCCGACACCCTCGACGAACTCGTCCGCGGCATGAACGCCAAGACGCCCGGGGCACCGATCGACGCCGCCGAGCTGCGCCGCGAGGTCGAGGCCCGGGACCGCGAGATGGCCAACCCGTTCTCCAAGGACCTCCAGGTCACCGCCGTCCACGGGGCCCGCCGTTACCTCGGCGACAAGCTGATCCGCACCGCGACCCCGCACCGGCTGCTCGACCCCAAGGCCGGCCCGCTGATCGCCGTGCGGCTCAACATCCTCACCCGCAAGTCGCTCGGCGGCCTGGAGACCGACCTCTCCTCGCGGGTGCTGCGCGCCGACGGCACCGTGCTCGACGGCCTGTACGCGGCCGGTGAGGCGGCCGGCTTCGGCGGCGGCGGCGTGCACGGCTACCGCGCCCTGGAGGGCACCTTCCTCGGTGGCTGCCTCTTCTCCGGCCGGGCCGCGGGCCGGGCCGCGGGCCGTCGGCGAGCGATGCCGCTCGTCGGCTACACCGCGGGCGGGCAGTGGGCGTCCGCCGTCCTGGCGCTC
>NZ_JBFBJY010000040.1:0-71618 GCF_040702125.1 Kitasatospora sp. NPDC085895
TCTTCGGCGGCCCGGACCGGCGACCCCGGATCCCGGCACCCCGCACCCCCGCACGGCCCGCTCCCCGCACCCGGGAAGCGGGCCGTCGCCATACCCGGATCAGGCCAGGGCGTAGCGGAAGACGTAGCTGTGCACGCCCGCGTCGTCGATCCGGATCTCGAAGCCGCCGGTGATCCCGGCCAGCTCCTCGGTACCGGTGCCCGGCACCACCGCGATCACCAGCCGCTCGCCGCGGCTGCCGGGTGCGCAGTGCTGCAGCACGAAGCTGCCCTTGCGGCCGTCCAACTCGCCGACGTACCGCTCGAAGGCGGTGTACGCCGCGGGCTGGCCCTCGCCGTCCGCCGCGCTGATCATGTGCACGGTGCTGGTGCCGGTCAGCCCGCCCCGGAACGTCTTGGTCAGCTTCACCCGGGCGAGCGTCGCCCCCGGCAGTTCGTCCAGCACCTCCGGCTCCCAGCTGTCCACCGTGAAGCCGCCCTCGGCCAGCCCGTCCATCCCGTCCGTCCCCTCGTCGCTGCGGATCGCTGCGGCCAGCCTGGCACGGGCCGCCGACAACCGGGCCGAGGACCGGCGGCCGGGCCCGCGCGCACTCCGGGATCAGCCGGCGAGCGCCCGTACCGCGGCCGCCAGCCGCGCCGGTGCCCCGGCCTCGTACTGCAGGAACAACCGCGGCTCGGTCAGCTCCAGCTCGATCAGCAGCGGAGTGCCCTCCGGCCCGCGGACCAGGTCCACCCGCGCGTACAGCAGCTCCGCGCGCTCCGGCACGGCCGCGAGCACCCGCTCGGCGACGGCCAGCTGGTCGGCGTCGGGCCGCCGCGGCTCGTCCGCGAAGCGGCCCTCCGGGCCGGACAGCATCGGCCCGCGCCGCACCGCGTGGCTGAACGCGCCGCCGATGAACACCAGCGAGGTCTCGCCCTCCCCGTCCACCGCCGGCAGGTACGGCTGCACCATCGCCGTCCGGCCGGCCGCGGTCAGCAGGTCGGCGTGCGCCGCGGCGGCCGCCCGGTCGGTGGTCCGCACGGTGTCCCGCGCGCCGGCCGACACGGTGGGCTTCACCACCAGCTCCGGCCACGGCGCCGTCCCCCCGTCCAGCCGCTCGCCGGGCCCGACCCAGGCGGTCGGCACCACCGGCACCCCGGCCAGGGCCAGCTCCCGCAGATAGGTCTTGTCGGTGTTCCGCTCCAGCACCGGTACCGGATTGCAGACCCGGGTGAGCCCGGCCGCGCGCCGCGCCCAGGCCAGGAACTCGTCCCGCCGCCCGGTGTAGTCCCAGGTGCTGCGGACCACCGCCGCGTCGAACCGATCCCAGGCGACCGCCGGGTCGTCCCACACCACCGCCTCCGCGGCCACCCCCTGCCCGGCGAACGCGGCCAGGGCCGCCCCCACCTCCTGGTCCGGGGCGTCCTTGCCGGTCACGTAGGCCACGGCGGGGGTCGCGGTCACGGGGTCCCTCCTTGCTCGGCGCGGTGCCGGTTGCGGGTCTCGTGCCGCACGGCACGCCGCTCGGGCGGAAACCAGTGGTCGGCGACGGGCTGCTGCACGGTCGGCCCGCCCGAGTGCGGGCTGCGGACGTACCCCTCCGGCGGGGTGGGCAGCGCCGCGACGCAGGCCTTGGAGCAGGCGTCGACCAGCAGGGGCAGGACGTCGGTGGCCACCCGCAGCGTGATCCACACCCGGCGCGGCCGCGCGGCCGGCCCGCCGCAGACACTGCAGACCGCGCCCGTGCCGCCCTCGCGCGGCTGCCGGTCCAGCGGCGGGAACGGCGGCCTGGTCTTCTCGTTGCCGTACAGCGCCCGGGTGCTGACCCGGCTCCGCCGCAGCCGTGCGCAGCGGGTCAGTTCGTAGGGGAGCCAGTGCAGCCGGTAGGAGGTGTAGACGTCGAACTCCTCCAGCGCGGACATCGCCCCGACCTCGGGCGGGACGCGCACCAGGTTGCTGCCGTACAGCCCGAGCCTGCGGACGGCGGTCAGCTTCGCGATCGTCGGCGGCAGGGTGATGATCTGCCGGCGCTCCTCGGCGGGCAGCCCCTGCAGCGGGTGGAACTCCTCGCGGCCGTCCGCCGCCGCCTCCTCCACCAGGTTGAGAAGCCGCAGCCAGCCCGGCGCCGTGGTGTCCTGCTGCTCGGGGTGGAGGCCACCCGCCGCCGGTTCGTCGCGTGGTGCTGGTCGAAGCACCGGCAGGTGTCCTGCCGGGCGCTCCGCCCGTCGAGGACGGCGGGCACCTGCGGGCGGTTCGTCATGCGACCACCCTAGGGAGCGCTGCCGCCCAGGTCCGCAGGGGGGTTGTGGTCGGCCGTAGGGTGGCCGGCATGGGTGATCTCGTCGGGGACGTGGAACTCGCGGCCTCCCCCGTGGTGGCGAACAGCACCATGAACCGGGAGCGGACCCTCACCGGGGTGAACGGCTACGCCCGGGAGCTCGGCTTCGACCCGGCCGAGCGGCTGCGGGGGCGGCCCGGTGCCTGGCTGGACCTGTGCAGCGGGAGGGGCGGGCCTTGGTCGCCGCCGCCGGGTCGGTCGCCGCGGGCAGCGAGCTGACCGGCGTCGACCTGGTCGGCCCGCTCGGTCCGGTGCCCGTCCTGCCCGGGTTGCGGCTGCTGACCGCCTCGGTCGCCGACTGGGAGCCGGAGCGCACCTACGACCTCGTCACCTGCGTCCACGGCCTGCCCTACCTCGGGGACAAGCTCGGGCTGCTGGCCCGCTGGGTCGGTGCCCTCACCGGGGACGGCCTGCTCGCGGCCACCTTCGACCCGGCCTCGGTCCGCCGGCCGGACGGCCGCAGCGCCGCCCGCCCGGTCCTGGCCGCCCTGCGCGCCGCAGGCTTCGAGTACGACGCGCGCCGCCGGCTGCTCACCCTGCAGGGCGGGCGCCGTCCGCCCGTGGCCTTCCCGGGATTCCGCTACCTCGGCGCCGACCCGGCGGCCGGTCCGAACTGGACCGGCCAGCCGGCGGTGGCCTCGTACTACGCCTGAACCGGCTACCGGGCGGTGCCGGTGAGGTCGGCGAGCAGGCGACGGCCCTCGGGCCAGTCGCCGAGGCCGGAGTCGCTGTTGATGTGCCCGAGTGCGCCGACGTCCACCAGCTTCGCGCCCCAGGCGTCGGCGAAGGCCGCGGCCCGCTCGGCGGTGCACCAGGGGTCGTCGGTGCTGGCGACCACCGTGGTCGGGAAGGGCAGCGGGCGCAGCGGCACGGGCCGGAAGTTCACCAGTTCCGGCACCTCGGCGGTGTCCACGTCGGCGGGGGCGACGAGCAGGGCGCCGACGACCGGGCCGGGCCCGGTGCGGCCGACGGCCCAGTGGGCGACGGTGATGCAGCCGAGGCTGTGCGCGACCAGGACGACCGGGCGGTCGGCGGCGGCGACCGCGGCGTCCAGGGTGGCCACCCAGTCGGTGCGCCGCGGCGCGTCCCAGTCGGCCTGCTCGACCCGGACGAGGCCGGGGTCGGAGGCCTCCCACCGGCTCTGCCAGTGCGCGGGGCCGGAGTTCTGGTAGCCGGGCAGGACGAGGTGCAGGGGTGCGGCGGAGGACACGGCGGGCTCCTCGGATCGGGTCGTGGGTACGGGGTGCGGGCGACCGGGGCGGGGCGGTTCAGCCGACGGGCGGCAGGACCTCCTCGACCGCGCTCGTGCCGGCGCCCGGGCGGGACTCCCAGCGCCAGGACTCGTCGAGCCGCAGGCGTCCGTCGGTCAGCCGGGACAGCGTACTGACGCAGTGTCCGCTGCTGGTCTCGCCGGCACGGTTGAGCTGCACGTACCGGAATTCGAGGGTGTCGCCCGCGCGGGTGCCGACGAGGTGGCCGTGCACGATGTCGCCGCCCTGGTAGGAGGCCCAGACCCGGCCGTCCTGCTCGCGGTAGGCGAAGCTGGTGGCGGCGTCGACCTCGCCGTGCTCGGCGCGTCCGGTGGGCGAGAAGACCAGGCCGTCGAGGGATGGCAGCATGGCGGTGCTCCTTCCGTGCGGGAGCGCACAGTCGATCACGGCGGTCGCGGACGCTGCCAACGTTTCCGCATGCTGGGACGGCGTTCTCGCCCCTCGGGCGCCGGTCCTGCTCCGGCCGGGGCGGGCCGGGGCGGGCCGGGTCGGGGCGGGGCGCTACGGCGGTGTCAGAGGTAGTCGTCGAGCAGGGCCAGGGCGAAGCCCTGCTCGTTCACCGTGCGGAGCACCCGGCGGAGCACGTCCGTCATCGTGCCGCCCCACTCGGCGCGCCCGCGGAAGTGGGTGAGGATGATGTCGCCGGGGTGCAGGACCCGGTCCGCGTAGCGGTACTCCATGCGGTCGGGGAAGGCCTCCTCGTTCCACAGCGCGACGGCGCGGATGCCGCACTGCTGGGCGGCCCGCAGGGTGTCGTCGGTGTACTCGCCGTAGGGCGGGCGGAACAGCGGCGGCCGGGAGCCGGTCTCGCGTTCGAGCTCGTCCTGCTGGCCGCAGATCTCGGTGCGCTGCTCGGCGGCGGTGAGCCCCCGCATGTCGCGGTGGTTGAGCGTGTGGTTGCCGGTGGCGGCGTGCCCGTTCGCGAGCAGGCCGCGGAAGTAGCCCCAGTCGGGCCGGGCCAGGTAGCCGGTGAGGAAGGTGCTGTAGGGGATGCCGAGTTCGGCGGTCATCCGGGCGAACTCCGGGTCCTTCTCCGCCCCGTCGTCGATGGTCAGGAAGACCACCCGGTCCTCGGTGGGGACGCGTTGGACGACCGGGGGCAGGCCGGGCCGCAGGACGAGGCCGGGTCGGCCGGCGGTGAGCGCGGGCCGCTGTTCGGGCGGGGCGGGGGCGGCGGTCGGCAGCCGGTCGAGTCCCCAGCGGGCGGCCTGCTCGCGGGCCCGACGCTCCGCGGACTGCCGGGCGGCCTGCACCGGGTCGATCCCCAGGGGTGGGTGGCGTTCGCGGGTTTCGACGGCGGCGAGCGGCGGGAGTGCGGCCGGCGCCGTGGCGGCCGGGGGAGCGGCGCTCCGGGAGGGCGCCGTCGAACAGGCCGTCAGGACGACGGCCAGCCCGGCCCAGAGCGCCGGGCCGACCCGAGGATGACAACCCGATGAGCCGATCTTCATACCAGCGGATGATCCCCGAGGTGACCGGCGGTCAACCGCCCACCGTCGCAGGGACGCACGGACGGCCCAGCGGCGGGGTGTCAGGCCGGGGGCTGGACGTCACCCGTGGTAGTGCTCCGCCCGCCGGGCCGTCCGGGGAGGTCGCCGGGCGGGATGCCCGGATGGTGCGCGGCCGCGCCGCTCCCGCCTTCGGCCGCGGCCCCGGGAGGACCGTCGTCGAAGGCGATCCGGGAGACGATCCGGTACCGGTCACCGCGGTACACCGAGTGCACGTACTCCACCGGCCGCCCGGCCGCGTCACTGGTCAGCCGCTCGAACAGCAGTGCCGGCGACAGCACCGGCACCCCCAGCAGCCGGGACTCCGCCTCGTTGGTGACGGTGGGTTCGATCGACTGGACGGCCTCCCGCACCCGTACGCCGTGCCGTTCGCGCAGCAGGTCGTAGAAGTCGCCCGACTCCATGTCGGCCGGGGCCAGCCCGGGCACCAGCGCGGCCGGGACGTGCAGGTGCTCGATGGCCATCGGCTCGCCGTCGACGAGGCGCAGCCGGGCCACCCGGGTCAGCTCCGCGGCGGGGGACATCCGCAGCCGCCGGCCGAGCCGCGCCCCGGCCGGCACGGTCTCGAACTCCAGCACCCGCCCGGCCCAGCTGCCGGCGGCCCGCGGCACGCTGAAGGCACTGCCCTCGGAGGCCATCGCCATCTCCTGGACGATCTTCTCCGGGGCCACGAACATGCCGCGCCCGTGCTCGCGGACGAGCAGGCCGGTGGCCACCAGCTCGTCCACCGCCGCCCGCAGGGTCGGCCGGGACACCCCGAGCTCCTCGCACAGCGCCCGCTCGGACGGGATCGGCTCACCGGGCCTGCGGGCCTCCACCAGATCCCGCAGGTGGTCGCGCACCCGCGTCCGCTTCACCGCCACGGCGGCTCCCCTCGTCCGAACCTGACCAGCACCTTACCAGTGTGGGCGGCCGAGGCGCCTCCGGTCGGCCCTCAGGTCGCCACCACGACGTAGAAGGTCACCGAGGCGAGGAAGGGCCCGTTCTCGAGGTGGTCGAGCCAGCGGTCGGCGCCGTCCGGGGTGAGGTACCCGGCGGTGACGGCCCGGCGGGTGCAGCGTTCCAGTCCGAGGATCCGGTCGGCCGCCCGGACGTCGCGGAGGACCGGTGTGATCGGGAGGACGGCGGGCACCTCGAACCCGGCCTCGACCGCCAGCCGCGGGAGGCGGCTGCCGATGCGGGCGTTGTGCACCGCCCGTTCGGTGACGTACCGGGTGTAGGCCTGCGTCAGCTCGCCGTCCGGGTGGTCGACGGTCAGGGTGCCCCAGTCGGGCTCGCCCATGACGAGCCGGCCGCCGGGCCGCAGCACCCGCCGGATCTCGGCGAGCGCCCGTCCCGGGTCGGCGACGTGCTGCAGCACCCGGTCGGTGCGGGCGCGGTCCGCGGCGCCGTCCGGCAGCGGCAGGTCGTGGAGGTCGCCGAGCCGGACCTCGACGGCGGGCCGTGCGGCGGTGCGCGCGGCGGCGGTGTCGACGGCGGCCCGGTCGTGGTCGACGCCGATCACCCGCCCTGCCGGGCCGGCGGCCGTGGCCAGGGAATCGAGGTCGGTGCCGGGGCCGCAGCCGAGGTCCAGCACCGTCGCGCCGGGCCGGACGTCGAGTTCGTCGAGCATGCGCTGCTTGTAGGCCCGGCCCAGGTCGGTCGCGGCCACCCGGTCGAGGTAGGCGGTCGGGTCGGGGGTGTCGGTCTCGAACACGGTGGAGGTCATGGCTGCCAGTCAATCAACTCCCGTCCGGGAGCGGGCCGCCGGGCGTGTTCCGGTGCCGCCCCCCTTGACGCGCCAACTGGTCTATGCCACTTTCTCTTACCAGTGGTGCTCCAGTCCGCAAGTGGTAAGTTTCCAGTCCTCCCGAGGTGGTCCCGACGTGATCATTCCGACGCCCCGCCGGATCGTCCCCGCGCCCGGCCGGTTCACGTTCGACCACGCCACGGCCGTGCACGCCCCCGGCCCGGCCGCGGCCGCCGCCGACCTGCTGCGCACCCTGCTCCGCCCGGCCACCGGCCTGCCGCTGCCGTCCTCGCCGGACGGTGCCGTCCTGCTCGCCGTGGACCCCGCGCTCACCGCGGAACTCGGCCCCGAGGGCTACCGGCTCGCGGTCGCCCCCGAGGCCGTCCGGCTGCACGCGGCCGCCACCGCCGGCCTGCTGCACGGCATCCAGCGGCTGCGCCAACTGCTCCCCTCCGAGGCGCTGCTGGACCGCCCGGTGCCGGACGTCCGCTGGGAGCTGCCCTGCCTGACCGTCACCGACCGCCCCCGGTACCCGTGGCGCGGCCTGATGCTGGACGTCGCGCGGCACTTCCTGCCGGTGTCCTACCTGCACCGCACCGTCGACCTGCTCGCCCTGCACGGACTGAACGTCCTGCACCTTCACCTGACGGACGACCAGGGCTGGCGGATGCCGGTCTACGCCTACCCGCGGCTCACCGCGGTCGGCTCCGTCCGGGCACGGACGATGACCGGCCGGGCCGGCAGCGACAGCTTCGACGACCGCCCGCACGGCGGCGCGTACACCAAGGCCGAACTGCGCGGCCTCGTCCGCCACGCGGCCGAGCGCGGGGTCGCCGTCGTCCCCGAGATCGAGATGCCCGGCCACGCCCGCGCCGCCCTCGCCGCCCACCCGAGGCTCGGCAACCACCCCGAACGCCGGCTCGACGTGTGGACGGAGTGGGGCGTCTGCGAGAACGTCCTCGGGGTGCACGAGGAGGCGCTGGCCTTCTGCACCGACGTGCTGGACGAGGTGATGGACGTCTTCCCCTCGCCGTACGTGCACCTCGGCGGCGACGAGTGCCCCACCGCCGAGTGGGAGGCCGCCCCGTCCGCCCGGCGGCGCGCCGCCGAGCTCGGCCTCGCCTCGCCCAAGGAACTGCACGGCTGGTTCCTCGGCCGGGTCGGCGCCCACCTGCTGGAGCACGGCCGCCGGCCGGTCTGCTGGGCCGAGGACAGCAGCAGCCCCGGCCTGCCGCCGGAGTTCACCGTGATGCCCTGGCGGGACGCCGACCACGGCCTGGACGCCGCCCGGCGCGGCCACGACATCGTGATGGCGCCCCACCGCGCGACCTACCTGGACTACCCCGCCTCCGACCGTCCCGGTGAGCCGCTCGGCCAAGACGGCGCGGTGGTCGACCTGCGGGCCGTCCACGGGCTCGACCCGGCCCCCGCGCACTGGCCGGAGGAGGCCCGGGCCCGGGTGCTCGGCGCCCAGGCCCAGCTCTGGACCGAGTTCGTGCCCGACCCCGCGGAGGCCGACCGCCGGCTCTACCCCCGGCTCTGCGCCCTCGCCGAGCGCGCCTGGAACCCGGACACCGACTGGCCCGCCTTCGAGCAGGCCCTCACCGGCCACCGCCCGAGACTGGCGGCGCTCGGCCTGCCGGCGGACCTCTGACCCCGCGCCTGCCCGCCCGCGGCCACCGGCCGCCCCCGATCCGCACCACCCGTTCGCTCCCTGCACCGCCCGGGTGCCCGCCGACCGCGGCGCCCGCGTCCGCACCGCCCCCACGGAGAGAGGGAACACCGTGTCAGGAAAGCCCCGCGTCCCGCGCCGCCTGCGCACCGCGACGGCCGTCTGCGTCGCCGCCGGCCTGGCCGGCGCCGCGCTGCTCACCCCGCCGGCCTCGGCCGCGAACGACGCGCTGAGCGTCCAGTACCGCACCAGCGCCACCGGTGCCACCGCCGACCAGGCCGAACCCTGGCTGGAGGTGGTCAACACCGGCTCGACCAGCGTGCCGCTGAGCGAGCTCAAGCTGCGCTACTACTTCAAGGCCGACGGCCCGACGACCACCTACCGCTTCGCCTGCTCCTGGGCGGTCAAGGGCTGCGGCAACATCACCGGCACCTTCGGCACCCTCGCGAACCCGACCGCGACCGCCGACCGCTACCTGGAGATCGGCTTCACCGCGGGCGCCGGCTCGCTCGCCCCCGGGCAGGACACCGGCGACATGCAGCTGCGCTTCTACCGCTCGGACTGGCAGACCCTCACCCAGTCCGACGACTACTCCTTCGGCGCCGCCCGCACCAGCTACGCCACCTGGGACAAGGTCACCCTGCAGCGCTCCGGCGCGCTCGTCTGGGGCACCGCCCCGGACGGCAACACCCCGACCACGCCGCCGACCACGCCGCCCACCACACCCCCGAC
Organism: Kitasatospora sp. NPDC085895; assembly: GCF_040702125.1. Lineage (NCBI taxonomy): Bacteria > Bacillati > Actinomycetota > Actinomycetes > Kitasatosporales > Streptomycetaceae > Kitasatospora > Kitasatospora sp. NPDC085895. The sequence continues at coordinate 9,227 of NZ_JBFBJY010000040.1, forward strand.
GACCCCGCCGACCGACCCGAACGCGCCCGCGCTCTTCGACGACTTCGGCTACGGCTCCAGCAGCGACCCGGCGCTGCGGCAGCACGGCTGGACGGTGAAGTCCGGCCAGGGCGGCCCGGGCGTGCCCGGCGCGACCTGGTCGCCGGCCGACGTCACCTTCGCCAACTCGGTGATGAACCTCCGCCTCACCACCGACGGCACCGCCGCCGGCACCCGGGAGACGGAGATCCAGACCACCGCCCGCAAGTTCAAGAACGGCACCTACGCGGCCCGGGTGAAGTTCGACGACACCCCGAGCGGCGGACCCGACGGCGACCACGTCAACCAGACGTTCTTCGCCTTCACCCCGCTCAACGCGCCGATGGACCCGGACTACAGCGAGCAGGACTTCGAGTACCTGCCCAACGGCGGCTGGGGCGAGCAGGGCGACATCATGTACACCACGTCCTGGGAGACCTACAACCCGGACCCGTGGAACGCCGTCAACACCCACACCGAGAGCCGCACCTCGTTCGACGGCTGGCACGACCTGCAGATCACCATCGACGGCACGGCGATCACCTACTACATCGACGGACGGGTGTTCGCGGTGCACGGCGAGCCGTACCTGCCCGAGACGCCGCAGTGGATCGACTTCAACCACTGGCTGATCGACCTCAACGGGCAGACCGGCAGCACCCCGCGCTCCTACGACGAGCAGGTCGACTACGTGTACTTCGTGAAGGACCAGGTGCTCAGCCCCGCGCAGGTCGCGGCCAAGGTCGCCGGCTACCGCGCCGCGGGCACCTCGTTCACCGACACGGTGCCCGCGGGCTGATCCGCCCGCCCCGCCGCCCCGCCCCCGCGCGGTGCGCGGCGGCCCCGCGCCGGCCGGACCCCGGTCCGGCCGGCGCGGAGACTTTGCCTCCGTTTGACACCCTCGGAGGTCCGGGACTAGAGAGAAAGAATGCGCCTGGGCGTGCCGGCTGACGGCGAACCGGGGGCGGCAGCCGAGGACCGGGACGCCCCCGCGGACAGCGACGCCCCGACCGGCCCCCCGGCCACCGCCGACCCCGACCCGCCGCCGGGCCCCCCGCGGGCCGCCCCGGACCCCACCGGCCCCCTGCCGCCGCCGGACGTCGTCCCGCTGCCGCCCCAGGAGGACGCCCCGGCGACCGCCGGGGCACCGCCACCCCCGGCCGAGGAGATCGCCCCGCCGGGTGCCCCGCCCCGGGCGGCCGGCCGCGACGCCGTCGAGAAACTCCTCGCCGAGGGCCTGACCAGGGCCGTCGACCTCACCTCCGGCTACGGAGGGCTGATCTACCTGCCGTCCCCCGACCACCGCTCGCTGGTGCTCAGCACCGTCGTCGGCGTCCCGCTGCCACTGCTCAGCGCCTTCCGGCGGATCGCCGTGCCGGCCCCGCTGCCCCCCGCCGAGGCCTTCCGCTCCGGCCGCACCATCGTCCTCGCCGACCCCGACGAGACCATGCGGCGCTTCCCCCGCCTCGCGGTCGGCCTGCCCTACGCCTTCTCCTTCGCCGCCGCACCGATCGCCACCCGCGAGGGCACCCTCGGCGTGCTGTGCGTGCTGTGGCCCAGCACCGAGGCCGGCCTGCCCGGCGGCGCCCGCCGCCAGCTGCGCTCCTCCGCGAACCGGATCGCCGCCTCGCTCGCCCCCTACGGCGCACTGGCCGCCGCCGACGAGCCCACCGTCGTCCAGCTCCCGCCGCCGTCCGGGCCGGCCACCCGGGTCGGCGTCTTCGACTGGGACATCCCCGGCCGCACCATCGCCGTCGACCCGGAGCTGGAGGCCATCCTCGGCCTCGCCCCCGGCTCCTTCGACGGCCGGCTCGCCACCCTGGTCGAACGGCTCTCGCCCGAGGACATGCCGCTGCTGCGCGAGGCCGCCCGGCGGGCCGCGGCCGACGGCCGCCCCTTCGACCGGCAGGTCCGGGTCCGCGACCCGCGCGGCGGCCACCGCACCCTCGACCTGCGCGGCCGCCGGGTCGCCGACGGCACCCACCTGGTCGTCGTCGTCCTCGACGACTCCGCGGGCTCCGCCGCCGTCGCCGCCGTGGAGCGGCTGCGCGACGGCGTCTTCGCCCTCGACGCCGAGGGCATGGTCGTCTACGTCAACCGCACCGCCGAGATGTTCCTCCACGCCCGCCGGGACGAACTCCTCGGCCGGCACCCCTGGGACGTGCTGCCCTGGCTCGGCGACCCCGCCTACGAGGACCGCTACCGCGCCGCGATGCTCTCCCGGCGCCCGACCGCCTTCCTCGCCTGCCGGCCCCCCGACCACTGGCTCGCCTTCTCGCTCTACCCCGACGCGCACGGCGTCACCGGCCGGGTGGTCGCCGCCGCCGAACCGGCCGACCCGCACGCCGCCGCCCTGCCGGAGGCCCCGCCCGCCGCCCCCGCCAGCCTCGGCGCCACCTACCACCTGCTGCAGCTGGCCAGCGCCCTCACCGAGGCGGTCTCCGTCCAGGAGGTCTGCAACACCGTCCTGGAGCAGATCCTCCCCGGCTACGGCGGCCAGGAACTCGCCCTCTACCTCGCCCAGAACGGCCGGATGCACCTGGTCTCCCAGAGCGGCTACCCCGAGGGGTTCCTCGACCGCTTCGAGGCCACCCCGCTCGGCGCCCGGCTGCCCGGCACCGAGACCCTGATCGCCGGCACCCCGCTCTTCTTCCAGTCCTCCCGCGAACTCCTCGACGCCTACCCCGGCATCCCGCAGGACGAGATGCGCGCCTGGGCCTTCCTGCCGCTGATCGCCTCCGGCCACCCCATCGGCAGCCTGATCCTCGGCTTCGAACAGCCCAGGACCTTCACCCCCGAGGACCGCGTCCAGCTGACCGCGCTCGGCGGCCTGATCGCCCAGGCCCTGGAGCGGGCCCGGCTGTACGACGCCGAGTTCGCGCTCGCCCGCGGCCTCCAGCAGGCCCTGCTCCCGCACCGGCTGCCCACCGTGCCCGGCATCGCCATCACCGCCCGCTACCTGCCCGGCACCCGCGGCATGGAGATCGGCGGCGACTGGTACGACGTCATCGTCACCCCGCACGGCCTCTGCCTGGTCATCGGCGACGTCGAGGGCCACAACGTGGGGGCCGCCGCCACCATGGGACAACTGCGCAGCGCCGTCCGCGCCTTCGCCTCCGGCGGCAGCCCGCCCGCCGAGGTGCTGGTGCGCACCAACCACCTGATGGCCGACCTCGACCCGGGCCTGCTCGCCAGCTGCTGTCTGATCCACCTCGACCCCTCCGACGGCCGCGGGCACGGCGTCCGGGCCGGCCACCCGCCGCCACTGCTGCGCCGCCCCGACGGGCGCACCGACCTGGTCGACCTGGAGGGCGGACCGCTGCTCGGCGTCGACCGCTCCTCGCACTACCCGACCACCCGGCTGCACCTCCCGGTCGGCTCGGTGCTCGCGCTGTACACCGACGGCCTGGTGGAGACCCCGTCCACCTCCATCGACCAGGGCATCGACGAACTCCGCAGCTCGCTCGCCCACGCCGGGCCCGTCCTGCCCGCCGCACCCGCGGCCCGCGGCGGCGCACCGGACGGCGACGGCCGAACCGACGGCACCCGCACCCTCGACGGCCTCGCCGACCGGCTGGTCGGCCGCGCCCGCCGGACGGCGCAGCGGCCCGACGACATCGCCCTGCTCCTCGTCCGGCGGGAGTAGCCCGCCGGCCCGCCGGGGACCGGAGCCGCCGGTTCCCCGACTTTGGTCGCGGCGGAGAGCGACGGAGGATGGTCGCGGAGCCCGGGAGGCGGCCCGCTAGCCTCTGCGCGTGACCACCAAGCCGACCGCCCGCCGCCTGGCCGGTGTCCTCCCGGCGGAGCTCCTCCCGACCGCCCCCACCAGGGCCGACCTCACGCCGCGGGCCCTGGCGCGCCGGGCCCTGCCCGGCCCCTGGGGCGTCCGGCTCGTGGTCCGGGAGTGCGTCGCCGCGCTGTTCGTCGGCGGGCCGGGCGGGCTGATCCAGCTCGCCGACTCCGGCCGCGGCGCGGCGCTCGCCACCGGCCTCGCGGCGGCGGCGCTCTGCCTGCTGCGCCGGGGCCTGCCCGGGTCCGTGCTGGTGCTCACCGGCGCGGCGATCGGCGGGTACGGCGGGTTCCTGCCCCTCCTGGTGCTGGCCGGCTGGTCCGCCGGGTACCGGATCGCCCGTCCCCCGGTGCTGACCGCCGTCTTCTGCCTCGCCTTCAACGCGGTCGTCGCCTTCTCGCTGGGTCTCAACACCGACGGCCTGCCCGTCCGCGCCAACCTGGTCGTCTCCTCGGTCGGTTTCCTGCTGCTCGCCGTGCTGCCCGCGGTGGTGGGCCGTTACCGCGCCCAGCGCCGCGCGCTGCTCACCGCGGTGCAGGAACGTAACGCCCAGCTGCTGCGCGAGCGGGCGATGATCGCCCATCAGGCGCGGCTGCGCGAGCGCCACCGGATCGCGCAGGACATGCACGACAGCCTCGGCCACCAGCTCGCGCTGATCGCCGTGCACACCGGCGCGCTGGAGGTGGACCGCAGCCTGACCGGGCCGCAGCGCGAGGCCGTCGGCGTCCTGCGTCAGGCGGCGGCGGGTGCGATGCGCGAGCTGCGCGAGGTGGTAGGGCTGCTGCGGGACGACACCCTGCCCGAGGCGGGCGGCGTCGAGGCCGTCGAGCGGCTGGTCGAGGCCTCCCGGGCGGCGGGCGCCGCGGTGACGCTGACACGGGCCGGCGAGCCGCGGCCGCTGCCGGCCGCCTCGGGGCACGCGGCGTACCGGATCGTCCAGGAGGGGCTGACCAACGCCCACAAGCACGCGCCCGGGGCGGGGATCACCGTCTCGCTGCGCTACGAACCGGACGCCCTGGTGGTGGAGGTGCACAACGGTCCGCCGCCGGCCGGCGCCGACGGGGCCGTCCGCGGCGGCCAGGGACTGACCGGCCTGCACGAGCGGGCCCGGCTGCTCGGCGGCATGGTGCACGCCGGTGCCGCGGCGGACGGTGGCTTCCGGCTGGCCGGCGTGCTCCCGTACGACGGTGCCGGGCGGCCCGAGGGCGCGGACGCGGGAGCCGGGCTGCCGGACGACCTGGGCCTCGACCTGCCGGTGCCGCCCGACCCGACACCGCGCCGCAGCCCGGCACTGGGCTGCGCGGTCGGCGCCGGACTCGTGCTGCTGGCCTCGGTCGGTGCGCTGGTCTGGGCCGTGGCTACCTTCCTCCACATGCTCGACAACGCCACGCTCCAGCGGGAGACCTTCGACGCGCTGACCGTCGGCAGCTCCGAGCAGGAGGTGCGCCGTCAGCTGCCGCCCGGCAGCCGTCAGTTGACCAACGACTACCGGCGCCAGGGGCCGCCGGTGCCGGCCGGCGCCTCCTGCTCCTGGTTCGTCTCCGGCGAGGACGCCGACGCCCTGGAGACGGAGACCGTGCTGAGGCTCTGCTTCCGCGACGGCCGGCTCGTCGAGAAGCAGCACTACGCTGCCAGGTGACCGACCGCGACCTCCACCGGGAGACCCCAGACGTGATCAAGGTCCTCGTCGCCGACGACGAGCCGCTCATCCGGGCCGGCATCCGGATGATCCTCACCTCCGCCGACGACATCGACGTGGTGGCCGAGGCCGCCGACGGCCGCGAGGCGCTGGAACTCGCCCGCGCCCACGCGGCGGACGTGGTGCTGCTCGACATCCAGATGCCGGTGATGGACGGGCTGAGCGCGCTGGCGGAGCTGCCGCGGGCCGCGCCCGGCGCGCGGGCGATCGTGCTCACCACCTTCGGCGAGCGGGAGAACGTGCTGCGGGCGATCTCCTCCGGCGGCGCCGGGTTCCTGCTGAAGGACACCGCCCCGGGCGAACTCATCCAGGCCGTCCGGGCGGCCGCCGGCGGCAACGCCTTCCTGTCGCCCGCCGCCACCCGGCACATCGTCGACAGCCTGGCGGCCGGACCGGCCGCCGCCCGCGGGGAGGCCGCCCGCCGGCGGCTGGCCGTGCTCACCGAACGCGAGCGCGCGGTGGTCGACCTGCTCGGCGAGGGCCTGTCCAACGCCGACGCCGGTGCCCGGCTGCACATGAGCGAGGCCACCGTGAAGACCTACGTCAGCCGGATCCTGGCCAAGCTGGAGTGCGACAACCGGGTGCAGGCCGCGCTGCTCGCCCGCGACGCGGGGCTCTGACCGGCGCCTTCGGGGCCTCAGACCTGTGGTTGGAGGACCCCGCCGAGCCGGGCCTGCGCCCGGTCGAGGTCGCGGTTGAGCTGGGCCCGGAGGGCGGGCAGCAGCGCGAGCGCGGCCCGGGCGGCGTCCGCGGTCGGCTCCGGGTCGGCCTCGGCGGAGGTGACCGCGGCCCGCAGCGGCATGGTGGTCAGCGCCGTCTCCCAGGCCGCGCGGTGCACCCCGGCCGCGTACCGGGAGGTCAGGTACTCGAGCGGGGTCAGCGCGACGCCGTCGGCGTCGTCCGGTCCGGCCAGCCGCTCGCTCGGCAGCAGCCAGGCGATGCCGTCCCGGGCGATCAGTTCGAACGCGCGGGACTCGTCGGGCACCGCCCACGGGCCGCCGCCGTCGGGCGTGGCGGCGGCCAGCAGCCGGTCCAGCATCGCGGCCTCGCGCGGTCCGGCCGTGCGGTCCGGATGCTCCTGGTCGGCGAGCAGTTGGGCCAGGTGGTAGCGCTGGCCCCAGCTGCCGACCCAGCGGTGCATGGCACCGGCCCGGGTCTCCCGGAGGGCCGCCAGTGCGAGGGACCGGGTGGTCAGGTCGCGCCGGACGAGCACGCCCTCGGACTCCGGGCCCAGCCGGCGCAGGGCCGACTGCACGGTGGCCGGGGTGGGGCCGTCGTACCAGCGCAGGGTCCAGCAGCGGCGGACGGGGTCGTACTGCGGCTCGAAGGCGGTGCGGTACTGCGCGCCGAGCCGGTCGGCGAGCCGGCGCAGTCGGGGCCTGCGCCGGGATGAGGGGGTGGGCATGGCTGCACAGTAGCCAGCACGCACCGGCGCGCGACGCGACGCGCGCGACCCCTCACCCCGCTGGGCGCCCCCCACCCGGCCCGAGGGGTGAACGCCCCGGCCCGGTCGTATCCTGCTGTCCCCGTGCGGGCAGCCGTCAGGGGCCCACGCGCCCCTGGTCGAGCCACCTTGCCCCTTCTGAGGACACGCCCGCCAGTGCCGCGTCAGGCAACCTCTGCCCGTCAAGGAGCGGCGTCCGGTGCGGCGGGAGTGCGTGCCGGGCGTCGCGACGGGGCGAAGGTCGCCTGACACGGCGCTAGGTCGCGAAGTCGATGTCCTTCAGTCGCAGCGCGCCCGTCTGGTCGAGCAGCACGGTGGAGGTGCAGCCCGCGAGCGGCCCGTCGGCCGCCGCGAGGCGGGCGTGCAGCCGGTCGGTGGCCCAGCGGTGCCGGGCGAAGGCGTAGGCGGACACCCTGCGTCCGCGTTCCCGCTGGCCCCGGGCGGCCTCCTCGGGGCTCGCGTCCAGCAGCAGCAGGTGCAGCCGGCGTCCCTGCGCGGCCGCCGTGCGCGCGATCCACCACCGCACCCAGGGCAGCGTGCCGCAGTCGTGCACCACCAGCGGCCCGCCGGACCGCAGTGCCCGGTGCAGTTCGCGGTAGTGGTACAGCCGCACCAGCGGCCGGTAGAGCGCGTACGGCAGGGACGGCAGCCGTTCCTCGTACCGCTCGCGCGAGTGCTGGGAGTCGACCACGGGGGCTCGCGAACAGCGCCTGATCAGGGTGGACTTGCCGCTGCCCGGCAGGCCGGAGACGACGACCACGTCCTCGGCCGGGTAGCGCAGCGCGCCCGGCACCGGCCGGCCGCGCAGGTCGTGCAGGCCCGCCGGGCGCAGCACGCCCGGTGCGGTCCGTGCCGTGCGTGCTTCGGTCCCGGCCCCCGCCGCGGGCCCGGTACTGACGGTTTCGTGCACCGCCCCCTCCTTCCGGTACCCGTGCCCTACCCGGAACGGGACAAGGCCTCACCAAGAGAGGGTAATGCGATCACCCGGGCCCGAGGGGTGCCGTTCCGTGCCGTGACCCGGCTGTGGTGTGCTGGAACGGCTTCGGGACGACCCGGTGACGTCCGCGCCCGGGTAGGCCCGGATCCCGTGCCCGGCCCGCCCGGTGACACCCCGTCGGGCGTCCGGGGCGACGGTCGGCCGGCCGCCCGGAGAGCCCACCCGCCGGGACGCTCCGTGCGCGCACCGGTCGCCGGCTGTGACCGGCTTGTAGCCGTTCGCGGACGACTTGGGCGATCTTGCCCGGATGGTTCGTGGCATCCTGGAGCGCTGTGGCCGGGCCGACGGTGCCCGACCGGGGGGAGGGGAGTTGCGGATGAGGTTCTGCTTCCTGGTCGAGGAGCACTACCGGAACGACGGCATGCCGCTCGACGTGGTGCGGCAACTGACCGCGTGGGGCCACCGGGTCGACGTCGTCCGCCCGGGCAGCTCGCTGCTCGACCTCGGTGAGCTGGTGCGCGCCGGCGACCACGACGCCTGGGTGCTCAAGACCGTGTCCGGCGGCCCCGGCCTCGGCCTGCTGGAGTCCGCCGCCGCGGTCGGCCTCACCACCGTCAACGACGCCCGGGCGATCCGGCCCGTCCGCGACAAGGCCCAGGCCGCCGTCATCGCCGCGCACCGCGGACTGCCCGTCCCCACCACCTGGGCGGCCGCCCGCTGGGAGGACTTCGGCGGGATACCCGACGCCCGCTACCCGCTGGTCGTGAAGCCGGCCGACGGCAGCTCGGGCCGTGCCGTCCACCTGGTGGAGCGTCCCGAGGAACTCGCCCGGATCGGCGCCGACCTGGGCGGCGAGGGCCTGCTGATCGCCCAGCCGTACGTGCCCAACACCGGCGTCGACCTCAAGGTGTACAGCGCGGGCGGTGAACTCTTCGCCACCGAACGGACCTCACCGCTGCACCCGCACCACCCGCACCGCGAACGGCCGGTGGCCCTCGCGCCGGAGGTCGCCGCGGTCGCCGCCCAGGTCGGCGAGGTGTTCGGCCTGGACCTGTACGGCGTCGACATCCTGCTCGGCCCGGACGGCCCCGTCGTCGTCGACGTCAACGACTTCCCGAGCTTCCGTGCCGTCCCGCAGGCCGTCGCCCGCGTCTCCCGTGCCGTCCTCCGGCTGGCCCGCAGCGGCTCCTCCTGGCCCTCGGTGGCCGCGGTGCCGCCGCAGGGCGTCGCCGGGACCCTGTCGGCCGCGGTCGGCGGCGCCGCGTGAGCGCCCGCGCGCACGTCAGACTGCTCACCGCCGACCCGGACCATCCGCTGCTGGCCGCCACCGCCGCCCTGCTGCGCGCCGGCGGCCACGCGGTCGACAGCCAGCACCCGGACGCCCCCGAGCGGCCCGGTGTACCGGACGTCTGCCTGCTCAAGGCCCGCACCCCGCAGGCGCTCGCGCTGGCCGCCCGGCTGGAGGAGCGCGGGGTGCCGGTGCTGAACCCGGTCGCCGCCACCGCGTTCTGCCAGGACCGGCAGCGGATGGCCGACCTGGCCCTGGCGGCCGGACTGCCCTTCGCGCCGACCCGGACGGCCGACCTCGCCGCACTGGACCGGGCCGTTGACGGGCCGGTGGTGGTGAAGAGCCTGCACAGCCGCCGCGGTGACCTGGTCACGGCCGTGCATGACGCCGCCGACGCCCGCCGGCTCGCCGCGCAGTGGCCCGGGGAGCCGGTGGTCGTCCAGCCGCTGGCCCGCAACGACGGCTGGGACCACAAGCTCTGGGCGGTCGGCGGAGCGCTCTTCGCCGAGCGCCGTCGCTCCGAACTCGCCGCGCCGGCCGCCGTCGCGCGGGAGGAGCTGCCGGTCGCCGCACTGCCGGACGGCTGGCCGGAACTGGTCCGCACCACGGGCGAGGTCTTCGGACTGCAGGTGTACGGGGTGGACGTCCTCGACACCCCCGACGGGCCGCTGATCGTCGACGTCAACGCCTTCCCCGGCATCCGCGGGCAGGCCGGCGCCCCCGAGGCACTCGCCGCCCTCGCCACGGCCGCCGCAGAAGGCCGACTCCCCGCCGGAGCCCGGGCCGCCTGACCCCCGGAGGTCCGGCGCCGGAGCGGATGTCGCCGTCAGACCGCGTTCACCAGGCGGTCGGCCGGACCTCGAAGCCGGTCAGGCCCTCCGGCGGTTCCTCGGAGACCCGGCGCTCCTCGACGACCGCGCGGCTCGGGCCGCGCCCGCACCACTCCACCAGGCGCTCGACCGCCGCCGGCTCGCCCTCGAAGACGGCCTCCACCCTCCCGTCCGGCAGGTTGCGCACCCAGCCGGCGACACCGGCCGCGACGGCCTGCTGCCGGCAGGTGTCGCGGAAGAAGACGCCCTGCACGACCCCGGCCACCATCACACGTCTACGGATCACGCCTGCCAGGTATACCCGATCCCGGCCGGCCCCCGTGGTGCCGCCGCGCCGCGGGCCGGGCCCGGCGGAGTCGACGTCCCGTCAGGGGCGGCCCCGCGTACGGCCGGACCGGACGGCGGAATTCCGGCCGGACGATTCGAGCCGTTCTCGGAAATTGTCCGGGAAGTGATCGGAAATTCACCGGGGCGGTGCCGGGGGAACGGGAATTGAACGCCGCCGGGGAATGGGAAAGGCCGGGGCAGCCGATGCGGCTGCCCCGGCCCGTTCGTCGGTGCGGGTGGGGGATCAGGCCACGGCCGGGCTGAGCTTCGGGTTCGGGCCGTAGGAGTTGGCCTCGGGCTGGCCCTCGGTCGCGGCGAAGACGATGAGGACGATCGCGCCGATCAGCGGGACGAGCCCGATCAGGATCCACAGGCCGGGGCGGCCGGTGTCGTGCAGGCGGCGGACGGTCACGGCGAGGCTGGGGACCAGCACGGCGAGGCCGTACAGCGCGGTGAGCAGCGAGGTGTCCAGCAGGCTGCCGACGATCGCCAGGACGACGTAGATCGCGAAGTTGACCAGGGCGAACATCCAGTATTCCTTGCGGCGTGCCCGGCCGCCGAAACCCGCGTAATTCTTGAGCACAGCCAAGTACCAGTCCACGTCAGTTGTCCCTGTTTTCGTACCGATTGGGTTGGGGGGAATGTAGTGGTGGGGGTGATGGGCGGTCAAGAACTTTTTCAACAGGTGGGGGAAGCCTTTCGATCCGGGTCGACACAGGGCTGTAACCCGGTCGCAGCGGCCCCGACAAACGGCCCCACTAGGCTGGTGGCACACCCGTCACAGGCCCACGCCCCGTACCCCGAGGAGGACCGTGCGCCGCCCCCTGCCGCACCCCGCGGCCGCACCCGGCTGGCTGCTCCACCCGCTGCGCTGGCAGCGCGGGCCGGTGCCGTGGGCCGCGGTCGCACGGGGCGCCCTGGGCACCGGCCCGGTGCTGGCGGTGTGCCTGGCGGCCGGGCAGCCGCAGGTGGGCGTGCTGGCCGGACTCGGGGCGATGTTCGCCGGCATCAACGACCGTCCCGGCACCTGGCGCAGCGGGGTGCTGCACATGGCCGTCCCCGCCCTCGCGGGCGCGCTCGGCCTGCTGGTCGGGCAGAGCGCCGGGGCCGGCGCCCGGGTGCTGCCGGTGCTCGCCCTGGTGGGGCTGGTGTCGGGCGCGGTCAGCGTGGCCGGTCCGGTCTGGTCGCTGGCCGGTCTGCAACTGCTGGTGCTGACCGCCGTCGGCGGCGGCATGCAGCTGACCGTCCCCGCCTGGCTCGGCGCCTCGGCCTTCCTGGCCGGCGCCGCCTGGCTGCTGCTGCTCCGCCTGACGGTGCGCCGGCCCGGCCACCGGCTGCACGACGAACGGGCCGCCGTCGCCGGCGTGTACGACGCGCTCGCCGACGCGCTGGAGGCGGTCGGCACCCCGGCCGCCGAACCGGCCCGCCGCGCCCTGACCGCCGCCCTCGACCGGGCCGACGAAGCGCTGCGGCTGCGGGCCCTGATCCGGCTTCCTGGGCCCGGCCGTCCCGCCGTCGACCTGCGGCTCGCCGCCCGGCTCGGCACCGCCGCCGCGCTCTGCGAGGCCGCCGTCGCCCTGCTCTGGGAGGGCGAGCCGCTGCCCGCCCGGATCGCCGACGGACCGCGCCGCCTGGCGGAGGCCGTCCGGGGCGACACCGCCCCCGGCGCGCTGCCCGCACCGGTCTCCGACACCCCGGCACGCAGCGCCTTCGACCGCGCCGTGCTGGAGGCCGGCGTCGCCTTCGGCGCGGCCGCGCCCGGGGCGCCCCCGCCGCCGGCCCGGCGCCCGCTGGTCCATCCGGCCGGCCCCGCGGGCCGCGAGTACGGCCTGCGGGTGGCGGCGTGCGTGGCCGTCAGCACCGGCGTCGCCCTGCTGCTGCACACCGGCCACTGGTACTGGCTGCCGGCGACCGCGGCCTTCCTGGTCAAGCCCGACCTCGGGCCGCTGTTCTCGCGGGTGGTCAGCAGGTTCGCCGGCACCGCCGCCGGGGTGCTGGCCTTCGTGCCGCTCGCGGGGCTGCTCACCGGCCGCTGGTGGCCGGCCGCGGCGGTCGCCCTCGGCGCCGCCCTGGTGCCGCTCGCCGTACGGCACTTCGCCCTGCAGACGACCGTCGTCACGGTGACCGTGCTGAGCTTCGTCTCGGTCGGCGGCGACCGGCAGGCCGCGGCCTCCCGGCTGGCCGACACCGCCGTCGCCTGCCTGCTGGTGCTGCTCGTCGGCCACCTGCCGAGGCTCGCCGACACCCAGGCGCGGGTCGGCCACCGCTCCGCGCACGCCCTGCGGCACACCCGCCGCTACCTGCAGCACGTGCTGGCCGCCGGGCCGGGCGATCCCGACGGGCACCCAGCCGGCCACGCCGCCGAGCAGCGGGCCGAACTGCGCCGCGCCGCCTACCAGGCACTCGCCGAGGCGCGGACCGCCGCCGAGACCGCCGCCGCCGAACTGCACACCGGCCGCGGCCCCGACTGGCTGGGCGTCACCACCGGCGCCGAACGGATCGTCGACGCGGCCACCGCCTGCGCCGTCCGGCTGGAACACGGCGCCGCCCGGCCGGCCGCCCCGGCGGCCCGCCGGGTCACCGAGGCCCTGGACGCCGTCGCCGACGCCCTCGACGGCCGCGGCGACGCACCCGGCAGCCGCCCGGCCCTCGCCGACCTGCCGCCCGACTGCCTCACCCTCAACGACATCGTCACCGAACTCCGCCGGATCCGGACGCTCACCACCGCCGCCTGACACCCCGGCGGGCAGCCGGCGCGGCCCCGGCGGCTAGCATTCGGTGCGAACACGCCCGATCCCGGCCGGACCGGCGGAAATCCCCCGGGCCGCCCTCACCCGCGGATCGGCGCGGCCCTCCGGCGGTCAGCGGCGACCGCCCGCCGTCCAGCGAAGCCGCCGCACCGGCGGCGCACCACGGAGCCCCTCATGCGCCCAGCGCCGCCCGTCGATCCGACCCGGTCCGAGGGCGGGGGCCCGGCGCTCGCCGCCCTCGCCGTCACCGCCTTCGCCATCGGCACCACCGAGTTCGCCGCGATGGGGCTGCTGCCGCACATCGCCGACGGCCTGCACGTCTCGATCCCGCGGGCCGGCTGGCTGGTCTCGCTGTACGCGCTCGGCGTGGTGATCGGTGCACCGCTGCTCACCGCCCTGTGCGCCCGACTGCCGCGCAAGGCGGTGCTGGTCGGACTGACCGGTCTGTTCACGGTCGGCAACCTGCTCTGCGCGATCGCCCCGAACTTCACCTTCCTCGCCGCCGCCCGCCTGATCACCGGCCTGCCGCACGGCGCGTTCTTCGGCGCCGGAGCGGTCGCCGCCGCCGAACTCGCCGCCCCGCACCGCCGGGCCCGCGCCGTCTCGGTGATGTTCTCCGGCCTCACCGTCGCCAACATCCTCGGCGTGCCCGCGGCGACCCTGCTCGGCCAGCAGCTCGGCTGGCGGGCCGCGATGCTCGTCGTCGTGGCGATCGGCGGGCTCGGCGCCGCCGCGATCGCCCGCTTCGTCCCGCCGCTGCCCAGCCACCCGCAGGCCGGCCTGCGGCACGAGCTCTCGGCCTTCCGCAGCGGACAGCTCTGGCTCGCCCTGGCCACCGTGGTCGTCGGCTGCGCAGGCCTGTTCGCCTGCTACAGCTACATCACCCCGCTGCTCACCGAGGTCTCGGGCTTCGCCGACGGCTCGGTCACCCTGGTGCTCGCCCTGTTCGGCGTCGGTTTCACCATCGGCAACGCCGTCGGCGGATGGGCCGCGGACCGGGCGCTGCGGCCGAGCATCTGCGCCGCCTTCCTGCTGATGGCGCTCGCCCTGGGCGGCTTCGCGGTGACCGCGCACGCCGAGTGGTCGGCGGCCGCCACGGTCGTGCTGATCGGCGTCTTCGGGTTCGCGGTGGTGCCGACCGTGCAGACCCTGGTGCTGCAGAAGGCCAGGAACGCGCCCACGCTCGCCTCCGCCACCGTGCAGGGCGCCTTCAACCTCGGCAACGCGCAGGGCGCCTGGCTCGGCGGTCTCGCCCTGAGCGCAGGCTGGGGCTGGACCTCGCCCACCCTGGTCGGCGCGGGGCTCGCGCTGGCCGGCTGCGCGATCGCCACGGTCTCCTGGGCGGTGGACCGCCGCGCCGGCGGACCGGCCGCGGCGGTCGCCGGTGCGGTGGTCGAGGCGCCGCAGCCGGTGCCGAACTGACGGCCCGCCGGGGCCCGCGGTGCGGGCACGGGCAGCACGGGCAGCCCCCGCAGCACCGTTCACACGCCCGCGCCCGGTTCAGTCGAGCGGGGCGACCAGTTCGCCGGTCGCCGCGAGGTGCACCGTCAGTGCCTCGGTCGGGCACATCTCGGCGGCCTCGGTCAGCCGGTCCGACGCCTCGGCCCGGGCGTGCCGGGGCACCGCCCGGCCGTCCGGGCCGAGCAGCACGTCCGCCGGGGCCGCTGCCGCGCACAGCCCGGTGCCGACGCAGCGGATCCGGTCCACCCGGACCTCGAGAGCGCCGGCGTCCCCCGCCGCGGTGCTCACCAGGCCACCGCCAGCCGCTGCGGGCTGCGGGTCAGCAGGCCGCGCCGCCACTCGATCGCGTCCGGCGCGTCCACCAGCCGCAGCTGCGGGAAGCGGCGGGCCAGCCCGTGCAGGGCGAGTTCCAGCTCCATCCGGGCGAGCCAGGCGCCGAGGCAGTGGTGCGGACCGGCGCCGAAGGTCAGGCTCGGCGTGTCGAGCGCGTCGAACAGCGGGATGCCGTCGGGGTAGACCGCCGGGTCGTGGTTGGCCGTGCGGGCGTCCGCCGCGACCACGCTGCCGGCCGGGATCAGCACCCCGCCGATCTCCACGTCCTCGACCGCGCGGCGCAGCAGCCCGGGAGCCGTCTCCTGGTCGCCGAGCGGCACCGCGCGCAGCAGCTGTTCGGCCGCGGCGGTGGCGTCCGCCTCGCTCGCGCCGATCCGGGCCCAGCCGTCGGCGCCGTCGGAGAGCAGGTAGACCAGGGCGTTGCCGAGCGAGGTCATGGTGGTCTCGTGGCCGGCCACGACCAGCCCGCAGACCAGCGAGACGAGCTGCGCCTCGGTGACGCCCTCGGTGCGGTCGGCGGCCTCGACCAGGCTGCTCACCAGGTCCTCGCCCGGGTCCTTGCGCCGCTCGTCGACGACCTGCTGCCCGAACCGGCCGAACTCCTGCATGGCCTGCCGGATCTCCTCCGCGGTGTACGCGGTGGCCGACAGCGCGTGGTCGCTCCAGCGGCCGAGCCGCTCGTAGTCCAGTCCGTCCAGGCCCATCAGCCGGCTGATCACCGCGACCGGCAGCGGACGGCTGAACGCGCCCACCACGTCGGCGGGCGACCCGGCCGCCTCCAGGCCGTCCAGCAGGTCCTCCACCACCGAGCCCACCCAGGGCCGCCAGCGGGCGATCGAGCGCGGGGTGAAGGCACGCTGCACGGTGCGGCGCAGCCGCTGGTGCGCCTCGCCGTCGAGGTTGAGGATGGCCTCCGGGTCGTCCAGCAGGTTCGGCACCAGGGTGGTGGCGGGGGCGTCGGTGGCGAACAGCGAGGCCCGGTCGAGGCGCGGGTCGGCGAGCAGTTTGCGGACGTCGGCGTGCCGGGTCACCACCCAGACGGGCGTGCCGGTGGGCAGGGCGGCCAGTCGCGGCGGGCCGGGTTCGGCGTGGCGCAGGCAGTGCAGCGGGACGAGGGCGGGCATGTCGGGGGCCGCGGCGTTCGCGGTGGTCATCCGGTCCTCCAGGCGTCGGCACCCGGGCGTTCACTCGTGCTGGTGCGCGGTCGGTGGGCGTGCGGGCGCCGCGGCCGCGGCACCCGTCCCGACACCCGACCGTACGGGTACGTCGCACGCGCCGGAAGGACGCGAATCGGCCATCGGTGGACCGGAGTCCGCCGATGGCCGTCGCCGTCTCAGATACCGGTCTCCGCGGGCAGCCGGCCGGACCGGACGGCGGCCAGCAGCTCGGCGTGGTCGGCCTCGCTGCGGTCCGCGTACGCGACGGCGAAGTCCGCCATCGCCACGTCCAGCTCCTCGCTCTTGCCGCAGTACCCGGCGAGCAGGGCCGCGTCCGCGGTGTGGGTGTGCGCCCGGGCGAGCAGCGCGCCGGTCAGCCGGCCGTAGTCGTCCAGCTGGTCGGGGCGCAGCGCGGCCGGGTCGACGCTGCCCTTGCGGTTGCGGAACTGCCGCACCTGGTAAGGGAGTCCGTCGACGGTCGTCCAGCCCATCAGCACGTCGCTGACCACCTGGATGCGGCGCTGGCCGAGCACCACCCGCTGGCCCTCGTGCACCGGCAGGCCGGAGACGGCGAAGCCGGCCCGGGCCAGGTGCGGCAGCAGCACCGAGGGCCGTGCCTCCTTCACCTGCAGCACCAGCGGCTGCTCGCGCTGGTCGACCAGCAGCACCACGTACGCCCGGGTGCCGACACTGCCGGTGCCGACGATCCGGAACGCCACGTCCTGCACGCTGTAGCGGCTCAGCAGCGGCTGCATCTCCGGCGACACGGTCGACAGGTAGGCGGCCAGCGAGCCCGCCACCTCGGCCGTCTCGGCCTCCGGCACCCGGCTGAGCACCGGCGGCGCCGGGGTGAACCGCCAGCCGCCGTCGTCCTGACGGACCGTCGACTTCGCCGCGAAGCGCGCACTGGTGTTGCGCAGCGCCTTCTCCGCCACCGCCTCCAGCACCCCGGCGAGGTCGTGCGCCTCGGCGAAGGCGACGAGGTGCTCGTCGGCGATCGCGTTCCAGGCGTCCAGCGCGGGCAGCTTCGCCAGCTTGCGCACCGTCCTGCGGTACGAGGAGGAGGCGTGGAACGCGGCCTGCCGGCAGACGTCCTCCGAGGCGCCCGCCTGGCGGCCGGCCAGTACCAGGCTGGCCGCGAGCCGCTTCAGGTCCCACTCCCACGGACCGGGCGCGGTCTCGTCGAAGTCGTTGATGTCGACGACCAGCCGGCCGCGGGCGTCGCCGTAGAGGCCGAAATTCGCCGCGTGCGCGTCACCGCAGAGCTGCGCGACCACGCCCGACACCGGGGTGTCGGCCAGGTCGTGGGCCATCAGCCCGGCCGACCCGCGCAGGAAGGCGAACGGCGAGGCGGCCATCCGTCCCACTCTTATCGGCACCAGGTGCTCCAGGCGCCCGATGTTGGCCTCGTCCACCGCCTCGGCCACGGTCGGCCGGTCGTCCGACACCTCGAAGCGGGCGTGCGCCGCCCGCGGAGCCCGCTCGCGCAGCGCCTTGCCGCGCTGCTTGCCGTCCCCCTGAGGGGGCCACGGCGCGAATCCCGGTACCGCCCGTCCCAAGATCGCCCCACCCGCCGTCTGCTCGGCCAACCCTGCCACCGGCACTCCGTCTCCTCTGGCTGATCACGCTACTGCAGCCCAGCACGCTACCGCCGGAGGCTCCCCGGCAGGCAGCGGGGACGTCCCGGGTCCGTAACATGCAGGTCATGGCCCATGACCTGCGCGCGCTCGACGACGCCTACCTCGCCTTCTGGCGGGAGTACCAGCTGTGCACCTTCACCACGCTGCGACCGGACGGCACGCCGCACGTGGTGCCGGTGGGTGCGACCTTCGACCCGGAGACGCTCACCGCCCGGGTGATCAGCAGCCGGACGAGCCGCAAGGTGCGCAACGTCGTCGAGGCCGGCCCGGAGGGTGCCCGGGTGGCGCTCTGCCAGGTCGACCGGGCCCGCTGGGCCACCCTGGAGGGCGTGGCGACGGTCAGCCAGGACCCGGACAAGGTGGCCGAAGGGGTGGCCCGCTACACCGAGCGCTACCGCCCGCCGCGGGTCAACCCGGACCGCGTGGTGATCGAGATCCGGGTCGACCGGGCCCTCGGCCGGGCCTGAGCATCCTCCTCCGGGAACGCACCGCGCCCCGCCCGCCCGGCCGGGAGCCGGGTGAGCGGGGCGCGGTTCTGCGCCGATGCTCAGCTCACGTTGACCGCCGACCAGGCGGCGGCGACCGCCGCGTACTCGGCGCTGCCGGCGCCGTACAGGTCGGTCGCGGCCTTGAGGGTGGCCGTCCGGGCACCGGAGTAGTTGGTGGTGGACGTCATGTAGACGGTCAGCGCCCGGTACCAGACCTTGCCCAGGGCGTCCCGGCCGATGCCGCCGACCGTCGACCCGTTGCAGGTCGGGCTGTTGTACGAGACCCCGTTGACCACCTTCGCGCCGCTGCCCTCGGCCAGCAGGTAGGCGAAGTGGTTGGCCACGCCCGAGGAGTAGTGCACGTCGAGGTTGCCGACGCTCGAACTCCAGCAGTCCGCCGACTTGGTGTCCCTGGAGGGCTTGTCCATGAAGCGCAGCGCGGGCTTGCCGAAGCCGGGCTGCACGATCTCCTCGCCGATCAGGTAGTCGCCCGGGTCGGACGCGTTGGCCGCGTACCACTCGACCAGCGTGCCCATGATGTCCGAGGTCGCCTCGTTCAACCCGCCGGACTCGCCCGAGTAGTTGAGCTTCGCACTGCGCGAGGTGACGCCGTGCGACATCTCGTGCCCGGCCACGTCCAGCGACACCAGCGGCCCGAAGGTCGAGCCGTCGCCGTCGCCGTACGTCATGCAGAAGCAGCTGTCCTGCCAGAAGGCGTTGTTGTAGTTGCTGCCGTAGTGCACCCGGTTGTACGAGCCCTTGCCGTCACCGGCGATGCCGGAGCGGCCGTGCACGTTCTTGTAGTAGTCCCAGGTGGTGTTGGTGCCGTACTGCGCGTCGACGGCGGCGGTCGCCCGGTCGGAGCTGGCGCCGGTGCCCCAGTGGTTGTCCGCGTCGGTGAACAGCGTGGCGGGCGCCCGGCTGAAGCAGATCGAACCGAAGCACAGGTCGGTCTTGTTGGCCGCGTCGCCGGTGTAGGTGTTGCCGCGGGTCGGGTCCTTCAGCTGGTAGCTGCTGCCGGAGGCGGTGGTCTCCAGCGGCACCGTCCCGCTGTACAGCGAGGCGCCGTCGCCGGCCGCGGTCTCCAGGCCGTCCCAGGCGTCGATCCGGGCGCCCGTGCGGGCGTCGGTCAGCACCGTCCGCGCCACCGGGTTGCCCAGGTAGTCGGTGCCGGAGGCGGTGGTCTGCCAGGCCAGCCGCGGCTTCCCGGAGCGGGCGTCCACCACCAACTGCGGCTGCGCGCCCTGCTGGACGGTGGTCCGGCCCGGCACGGCACGGACGAGCTCGCCGTTCGCCTGCGCGGCCGCGGCCTCCTTCGGGACGGACGGCGTGGTCGACGGCACCGCCAGGTCGGTGCTCGCCGCCCGGTCCGCGCCGCGGTAGGAGCCGTCCGGGCCCAGGTGCACCACCAGGTCGCCGCCGAGCACCGGCAGGCCGGCGTAGCTGCGGTCGAACCGGACGTGCCGGCTGCCGTCGGCATCCGTGACGACGTCCCGGACGGAGCTGGACTGCCGTTCGCTGAAACCGAGTTGGGCGGCGTGCGAGGCCATCGCGGCCTCGGCCCGGGCCACCGCGGCCGCCTGCGGCCCCGGCGTCGGACGATCGGTCGCACCCGCCGCCGGCGAGGCGACGGACACCAGTGCACCCGCCACGACGGCGACGGCGGTGGCCACGGCAGTGCTGCGGGGAATGCGCATCGTGCTCCTCGGAGTGTGGGGAGGTACGGGCACCGCGAGGGGTGTGCACGGCGCCCGGGGAGCGTTGGCGCTGAACCTGAGAGGGGGTCACGGCGGGAGGGTGCCGCCGGAGTACGTTGTTTTACATGTCCAGGACAGTTCCCGTAAAGACCGCCTGCACCGATGAGCCGTCAGGGGAGGTGCCCTGCTCAGTGCTCCGGTCCTACGTCCTCCGCCGGAGCGAAGGCGGGCCTTCCGCCCGGTGCCGGGGCCTGCGGCAGCGGCCTACCGTGATCGGCATGGACATCCCCGAGCACTACAGGAACGCGGTCGTCCCCCACGTCATGGTCGACGGAGCCGCCGCAGCGATCACCTTCTACGAGGCCGCGTTCGGAGCCTCCGAGCACGTCCGGCTGGAGGGAGAGGGCGGCCGCATCGTGCATGCGGAGATCGGGATCCACGGCGCGACCCTGATGCTCGGTGATGCCGACGCCCCGTTCACCACGCCGGACGCGGCCGGGGCGTCCGTCGCCCTGCACGTCCACGTGCCGGACGTCGACGCCCTGAGCGCCCGGGCCGTGGACGCCGGCGCGGAACTCCTCGCACCGCCCGCGGACATGCCGTACGGCGCCCGCCAGGCGATGCTCCGCGACCCGTTCGGCCACGTCTGGATCCTCCTGACCCCGATCTCCACCTGAGCCCGTGCGTCCCCGGCACGGCCCTGCGGCGCGAGGAGCAGCCCGACCCGCAGGGCCCGGCGTGCCGACTCACCCGAACGCCGTCGCGGCCGGCTCCGCGCCGTCCCACTCCAGCCGCCAGTCCGCCGCGCGGCTCCCACCGCGCACCCGGACCCGCCGGCCCGTCCGCGTACTCCCTTTCGGGGCCGCCGACAGTACGTCAGGCCGACCAGTCCTCCCAGTACTCGAGGTGCAGGCCGCGGCCGTCGGCGAGGATCCCCTCCAGGTGGTGGATCTCGGCGCAGTAGTGCGGGGAGACGGGGTGGGCGCGGACGTGCGCGGGGCCGTGCCGGGCCACGTCCAGGAAGCGGTCCGCGGTCTCCCGGAAGGCCCGCGCACTGCCGGTCATGAACAGCGTCCCTGCCACCACGTGCTGGTGGAAGCGGTCCCGGAACTCCCGGTGGTGGCGCTCCTCCAGTGCGGCGTCCGGCAGTTCCGCCGCGGGTCCCTCCGCCTCCGGCAGGTCCGCCGTCCGCGGCATTCCGGCGCCGAGCCTGCCCCTCAGCGCCTTCCACCGCGAGGGCGCGAACTGCAGCGAGTGGTGCACCAGCACCAGGTCCAGCCGCTCGTCCCCGTCCGCCGCGGGCGCGAACGCCCCCGGCAACCGGTTGCCCCGGATCGGCAGATGGACCAGCGACCGCGGCGAGCGCGCCGCCAGCAACCACAGCCCGCCGACCGTCCGCGCCGCCCCGCGGTCGAACCAGCCGTTCAGGACGTGGTCCTGGCCGAGCAGCACCGCCCGCTCCACCGCCCCGCGCGGCCGGATCACCCGGTGTTCCCGCGCCCCGAGCCGCGCCCGGTGCGCCTGGATCGGCAGCCTCACTTCCGGCCGCCCATCGGTCCCAGGTAGAGGTAGTCGGCCTGCCCGGTGCGCCGCGCCCGGTCCACCGACTCCAGGAAGCGCATCCGCCGCGGGGTGAGTTCGGCGGCCCAGTCCGCCATCGGCAGCACCTGGAAGCCGGTGTGCTCGGCCGGGTCGGTGCGGACGGCCGCGAGCCGGTCGGCGTCCAGCGCCCCGCCGTCGAAGACGAAACCGATCTTGAACGGCAGCTCGCCGACCGGCGGCGCGAACATCACCGTGAGCAGCCGGCCCGGCTCCTCCGGCAGCACCAGACCGGTCTCCTCCCAGGTCTCCCGCCGCGCACAGCCCCACGGATCCTCGCCGAAATCCAGGTTCCCGCCGGGCAGCTGCCACAACTCGGGGTCGTAGACGGACCGCAGCATCAGCGGATTCCCGTCCGCGTCGGTGAGATGGGCGGCGGCGAACACCGTGCCGTGCGGAAGCGTCCGGACGAACTCCGCGGTCGGCAGCAGTTCCACAGCAGCCCCCTCCTGGCCGGGGCTCACTCGCCGGGGTAACGCACCCCGATCCGGTCCCGGACCGCGTCCAGCGTACGCATCACCGCGATCGAACCGTCCAGTGGCACCAAGGGCGACTCGGTCAGCCCGGCCCGCAGGCAGCGGACGACCTCCGCCGCCTCCCACCCGTACCCGTGGCCCTGCCGCGGCGCCGCCCGGAACTCCTCGGGCTCGCGGCCGTCCCGGTGCAGCACGAAGCCGTCCGGGTGGAAGAAGTCGCGCTCGATCTCGATCCGGCCGGCCGACCCCTGGATGCTCGCCCGCTGCCCGCTCCGCGCCGTCAGCGAGCAGCCCAGCAGGGCGGTGGCCCCGCTCGGGTGGCCGAGCACGATCGCGGTGTTGGCGTCCACGCCCTGCGGGGTGAGCTGCGCCCAGGCGTGCACCGACTCGGGCGTGCCGAGCAGCAGTTGGGCGAAGGCCACCGGGTAGACGCCGAGGTCGAGCAGGGCGCCGCCGCCGAGGGCCGGGTCCCAGAGCCGGTGCGCCGGGTCGAACTCCGCCGGGAAGGCGAAGTCCGCGTGCACCGACCGGATCCCGCCGATCGCGCCGTCCGCGACCAGCTCGGTGATCCGGCGCACCGTCGGGTCGAGGTAGGTCCACATCGCCTCCATCAGGAAGAGCCCGCGCTTGCGCGCGGTCGCGACCAGCTCCTCCGTCTGCGGGGCGCTCAGCGTGAACGGCTTCTCGCAGAGCACCGACTTGCCGGCGTCCAGCAGCAGCGACGTCGCGCCGTGGTGGTGGGCGTGCGGGGTGGCCACGTACACCACCTCCACGTCCGGGTCGGCCGCCAGCTCCCGCCAGCTCCCGCCAGCTCCCGTACGCGCGGGGCACGCCGAAGCGGTCGGCGAAGGCGCGGGCGCCCTGCTCGGAACGGGAGGCCACCGCCAGCAGTTCGGCGCCCTCCACGTGCAGCAGGTCCTCGGTGAAGGAGGCGGCGATGCCGCCGGTCGCGAGGACGCCCCAGCGGATCGGACGGTCGGCGGCGGGCTCCATGCTGCTGCTCCCTGGGTCGGTGTACGGCTCGGGAGGCGCGGCAGGGCTGGGCGGCGCCCGGGGGCGGACACCACGGCAAACGCTCTCCGATCGCCGGTCAGCCTAACCGGCGGTGACCGGCGGCCGGGACCCCCGTCCGCCCACCGGTCACCGCCGGAGCACTCGATCGTCGGCGGCGACGACCTCCACGGCCGCGGACAGCGGCACCTCGCCGCAGGACGGCCCGACCAGCAGCGTGAACACGCCCTTCTCGGCCAGCCAACGGCGCTCCTCGGCCGACCAGTGGGCGAGCGCCCGCGGTGCGACCTCGATCCGGGCCTCCACCCGCTGCCCGGGCTCGGCCCGGACGGCCGCGAACCCGGCCAGCCAGCGCACCGGCCGTTCCACGGCACTGCCGGGCCTGGCCAGGTACACCTGCACCACTTCGCGCGAGGCCCGCCGGCCGGTGTTGCGCAGCACCGCCCGGACGGTGAACCCGGCGCCCGGTGCGAGGTGCTGCGGCACCTCCACCGCGAGGTACTCCCACTGCCCGTAGCCCAGGCCGTGGCCGAACCAGTACGCGGGCTCGGCGCCGGCCCGCAGCCAGCCGCGGTGGCCGAGGTGCAGGCCCTCGCGGTAGGCGAGCACGCCGTCCCGGGGGCGGGTGCCGGGGACGGCGGGTCCGGCGCCGGTGGCCGGCCAGGTGGCGGGCAGCCGGCCGCCCGGTTCGGTGCGGCCGAAGAGGACGTCGGCCAGTCCGTCGCCGCCCTCCTGGCCGGGGAACCAGCCGAGCAGCACCGCCGCGGCCTCGCCGCGCCAGGGCATCAGCACCGGCCCGCCGGAGGTGACCACCGCGACCGTGGCCGGGTTGACCGCCGCCACCGCGGAGACCAGGGCGTTCTGCCCGTCCGGCAGGTCGAGGGTGCTGCGGTCGAATCCCTCGCTCTCGTGCTGCTCGGAGGTGCCGACCACGACGATCACGGCGTCGGCCCCACGGGCCAGTTCGACGGCCGCGGCGAGCTCCTCCTCGGGGGTGCCGGCCGGGGCGTCCGCGGTCAGCGCGACGACCCGGCCGTGGCCGGGCTCCACGATCCGCCGGGCCGTGACCTCGGTCTCCTGCCCGGCCGCGAGCTCGACCTCGGCCTGCCGGAACGACGGCGTGACGTGCAGGTAGGTCGGGTCGTCGGACTCCGGGGCCGTGTAGCAGTCGAGCACCGTCCGGCCGTCCACCCGCAGCCGGACGGCGCCGAGCCCGACCACCCCGAGCCGCCAGCGTCCGGCGGTGCCGACCCGCAGCACCGTCCGCAGGTCGACGCTGTGCAGGGCGGTGAGGTCGACCGACCCGTCGACCTCGAAGGAGCGCCCGCTCGGCCGGTCCTCGGTGTGCAGCACCTGCCCGACGGCGTCCAGGAAGCGGACGTGGACGCCGGGCCGGCCGGTCACCGGGTTGCGGCAGTCGCCGGCGGCGACCGGGCTCGGGCGCACCGAGCTCCGGACGCCGGGCGCGTGGACGACCTCGACACCGGGCGGGAGCGCGGCCCGGATGCCGTCCAGTGGCGACACCACCGAGGCCGGGTAGACCGAGGCGCTGCCGCCGCCCTGGATCCGCGCGGCGGCCGCACCGGGCCCGAGGACGGCGATCCGGCGCACCCGGGCCGGGTCCAGCGGCAGCAGCCCGCCGCGGTTGGTCAGCAGCACGGCCCCGGCGGCCGCGGCCCGGCGCAGCAGCGCGCGGTCCCGCTCCGGGCGGGCCGCAACCGGGGGCCGCGCGGGGGTGCCCTCCAGGGCGCCGACCCGCCGGGCCAGCCGGAGCAGCCGGCACACCTTGTCGTCCAGGGCCGCGGCCGGCACCCGGCCGGTGCGGACGGCCTCGGCGAGCCGCTCGCCCCAGTGCTCGTTGGGGCCGGGCATGGCGAGGTCGACGGCGGCCGCCCCGGCGGTCCCGGTGCTGCGGACGGCGCCCCAGTCGGAGACCACCAGGCCGTCGAAGCCCCACTCGCCCTTGAGCGGCTCGGCCAGCAGCGGACTCTCGCTCATGGAACTGCCGTTGACGCCGTTGTAGGCGGACATCACCGCCCACACCCCGGCCCTGACGGCGGCCTCGAAGGGGGCGAGGTAGACCTCGCGCAGGGTGCGCTCGTCGATCGCGGCGTCCAGGGTGATCCGCTCGGTCTCGGACTCGTTGCCGACGTAGTGCTTGGCGGTCGCGGCGACCCCGCCGCCCTGCACCCCGCGGACGTACGCGGCCCCGATCCGCCCGGTGAGCAGCGGGTCCTCGGCGAAGCACTCGAAGTTCCGGCCGGCGTACGGGGAGCGGTGCAGGTTGAGGGTCGGTGCGAGCAGCACGTCGACGCCCTTGCGGCGGGCCTCGGCGGCGAGCAGCGCGCCGAGCCGTTCGACCAGTTCCTCGTCCCAACTGGCGGCCATCGCCGTGGGGGAGGGCAGCGCGAGGGCGGTGTCGGTCTCGTCCCAGCGTTCGCCGCGGACGCCGATCGGGCCGTCCGAGGTGACGATCGGCCGCAGCCCGAGGGCCGGTTCGGCGCTGGTGCGGAAGGTGCCGCCACCGGAGACCAGGCGGGCCTTGCGTGCGGTGTCGAGGACCTCGAGTCCGAGGGTGTCGGGGGAGTCGGGGGAGTCGGGGAAGCGGCCGGAGGCGTCGATGGCGGTCAACTCTTCACCGCTCCCAGCATGATGCCGTCGATGATCTGGCGTCCCATCAGGAGGAAGGCGGCGATCACCGGCAGGCTGGCGACCAGGGCGCCGGTGAGCACGAGGGAGTAGTCCTTGATGTAGCCGCTGGCCAGCTCGGAGAGGGTGAGCTGGACGGTGGGGTTCTGCTGGGTCATGACGACCTTGGGCCAGTAGAAGTCGTTCCAGGTGGCCATGAAGGTGAGCATGCCGAGGACCGCCGTCGCGGGCCGGGCGGCGGGCAGTGCGACGTGCCCGTACAGGCCGCGGGTGGTGCAGCCGTCCATCCGGGCGGCGTCGAGGAGTTCGTCGGGCACGGCGGTGACGAAGTACTGGCGCAGGAAGAACACGCCGAAGGCGTTGGCGACGGCCGGCACGATCAGCGCCTGCAGGTGGTCGGCCCAGTGGAACCAGTTCGCCATCATGATGTAGAGCGGGATGATGCCGAGCTGGGTCGGCACCATCATGGTGGCCACCACCGAGGCGAGCAGCGGGTTCCGGCCGCGGAAGGGCAGCTTGGCGAAGGCGAAGCCGGCCAGTGAACTCGTCAGCACCACGCAGGCGGTGACGGTCGAGGAGACGACCAGCGAGTTCAGCAGCGCGAGGCCCATGTCGGTCTGCCGGAAGGCCTCGCCGATGTTGTGCGGCAGGTTTCCGCCGGGCAGCAGCACGGGCGGCACCCGGTGCACGTCGGTGTTGTTCCGGGAGGCGGCGGCGACCGTCCAGTACAGCGGGAAGACGGACAGCACCACGCCGACCGCGAGGGTGGCGTACACGCCCCTGCCGGCGGAGAGTCGGCGGTTGCGGCTCACGAGGCGTCGGCCCCCTTCATCCGGCGGGCGGCGAGCAGGTTGACGGCCACCACGACGACGATGAGCAGGAACATCGCCCAGGAGACCGCCGCTCCGTAGCCGTACTTGAAGCGGCCCCAGAACCGGTTGTACGAGTACAGCGCGAGGGTCTGGAACTGGTGCTGGGAGCCGCCGGTGGTCGGGTCCTGCTGCTGGCCGAAGAGCATCGGCTCGCCGAACAGCTGCAGGGCGCCGATGGTGGAGACGATGACGGTGAACAGGATCGTCGGCCGCAGCATCGGGATCGTGATCGACCGGAACTGCCGCCAGCGGCTCGCCCCGTCGATCGCCGCGGCCTCGTAGAGCTCGAAGGGCACGGACTGCATCGCGGCCAGGTGGATCAGCGCGCTGTAGCCCGTCCAGCGCCAGGTGACGATCGCGGAGATGGCCGCCCAGGAGGAGAGCGTGCCGGCCTGCCAGTCGATCCGGTCCACGCCGAACAGCCCGAGCACCCAGTTGACCAGGCCGAAGTCCCGGCCGAAGAGCTGGACGAAGATCAGGGTGACGGCGGCGACCGAGGTGACGTTGGGCAGCAGTACCCCGAGCCGGAAGAAGGTGCGGCCGCGGATCCGGTGGTTCAGCAGGTGTGCGAGGCCGAGCGCGAGCAGCAGCTGCGGGACGGTGGAGAGCACGCCGATGCCGAGGGTGTTCTTCAGCGCGTTCCAGAAGAACGGGTCGTCCAACAGCCGGCGGTAGTTCTCCAGGCCGACCCAGCTGCTCTCGGTGCCGGGCCGGTCGGCCCGCCAGCCGGTCATCGAGACGTAGCCGGTGCAGAGCATCGGGAACAGCCCGAACACCGCGAACACCACGAAGAACGGGGCGACGTACAGGTACGGGGAGGTGCGACACTCGATCCGGCTCCAGCGGGCTGCCGGGGCGCGGACGGGGCGCAGCGGCGTGTCGGCGGACACGGTCGCGGCCATGGCGGGGGTCTCCTTGCGGGGTGGGCCGCGGCGCCGGCGGGGTCGGGTCCGCGCCGGCACCGCGGGGTGAGGGGGTGGGTCAGCCGGTGATGTTGGCGACGTCGGCGAGGGCCTTCTGCCAGGCGGTGGCCGGGTCGGCCTTGCCCTGTTCGATCGAGGTGAGGGCGTTGCCGATGGCGGTGCCGATCTCCGCGCCGTGGGCGCCGAGCGGCTGCGGCTGCAGGTCCTTGGCGGACTGAGAGAAGATCTTGCCGGTGGGTGCGCCGTTGAACAGCGGGTCGGTGAATCCGGCGATGTCCGGCTGGCTCCAGAGCGCCTGGTCGGTGCCGAGGCCGAACAACGCCTTGCCGTCGGCGCTGGAGGCCGGGGCGGTCTTCGAGGGCACCCACTGGTCCTTGCTGACGCCGTACTGCAGGAAGTCGACGAACTTCGAGGCCTGCGGCTGGAACCCGGCGACCTGGCCGATCTCGACGGCCTCGATGTCGGCGGTGCCGGAGCCGGCCAGCAGGTGGGCGCGCAGGTTCTGGTGGTGGGTGCCGAGGTCGGCGCGGTTCTCCTTGACGGTGATGTTGGGGTGCAGCTGCTCGTACTGCTTGTAGAGGTCCGCGTAGCCGAACTCGGAGAACAGGTTCACGGTCAGCGTGATCTTGGCGTCGGCGGCGTCCTCGGCGGCCGGGCCGCTGCTGGAGCAGCCGCCGGCGAGCAGGGCGACGGCGAGGGCGGCGGAGACGGCGAGCGTTGCGGATCTCCGGCCGGGGCGGGCAGTGGGCATGGCAGGGCTCCTTGCGGGGGATTCGGCGTGATGCGGGAGTGCGGCGGTGGGAGAGCGCTCCACCGGACAGGCATGCGGGCGCCTGCCGGATCAGACGGGAGAGCGCTCTCCCGGCGAACGGAGCCTGGCCCCGAAACCGCCCCGCCGTCAAGGGGATGCGCCCAAAAGCTTTGCGCACCTGCCGATTTGAAAGCGCGATTGCCGGAGGCCGGGCTGCTGCACGGGGCTTGACATGACGGAAACATCGCGGCAACCATTCCCATGACTGCGAGAGCGCTCTCCCATGAATCGGCCGATGCATGCCGTCCTCCCCCACCCGTCTCGTCAGGAGAGTTCCCCATGCTCGCTCCACCCGCCCGTGCGGCGGCCCCCACCCCGCACTCCGCACCGCCCTGGCGGGCCCTGGCCGGGCTCGTCGCCGGCGCCCTGGTCGCCGGACTACTGCTGTTCCTGCCCGCCGGGCGGGCCCAGGCGGCGGCCTCGCTGCTCTCCCAGGGCCGCCCGGTCACCGCCTCCAGCGAGGAGAACTACGGCACCGCGGCCGCCAACGCGGTGGACGGCAACACCGGCACCCGCTGGTCCTCCGCCAACACCGACCCGCAGTGGATCCAGGTCGACCTGGGCGCCGTCGCCACCGTCAGCCAGGTCGTCCTCACCTGGGAGGCCGCGTACGGCAAGGCGTACCGGATCCAGCTCTCCGCGGACGGCACCGGCTGGACGGACGCCTACTCCACCACCGCCGGCGCGGGCGGCACGGAGACGCTGAACGTCTCCGGCAGCGGCCGCTACGTGCGGATGTACGGCACCCGGCGCGGCACCGGATACGGCTACTCCCTCTGGGAGTTCCAGGTCTTCGGCACCCTCGGCGGCGGCACCCCCACCGGCAGCTGCGGCACCGCGAACGCCGCCCAGGGCCGCCCGGTCACCGCCTCCAGCGAGGAGAACTACGGCACCGCGGCCGCCAACGCGGTGGACGGCAACACCGGCACCCGCTGGTCCTCCGCCAACACCGACCCGCAGTGGATCCAGGTCGACCTCGGCTCGGCGCAGAGCGTCTGCCAGGTCGTCCTCACCTGGGAGGCCGCGTACGGCAAGGCGTACCGGATCCAGCTCTCCGCGGACGGCACCGGCTGGACGGACGCCTACTCCACCACCGCCGGCGCGGGCGGCACGGAGACGCTGAACGTCTCCGGCAGCGGCCGCTACGTGCGGATGTACGGCACCCAGCGCGGCACCGGATACGGCTACTCCCTCTGGGAGTTCCAGGTCCGCACCGGCGGCGGCAGCACCCCGCCGACCGAGCCGCCCACCACTCCGCCCGGCAACTGGACCACCGTCTTCAACGAGGACTTCAACGGCGGCGCCGGCACCGCGCCCAACGGCAACGACTGGATCACCGACACCGGCACCGCGTACCCCGGCGGCCCGGCCAACTGGGGCACCGGCGAGGTGCAGACGGCCACCGGCGCCCCGGCCAACGTGGGTCTCAACGGCAGCGGTGCGCTCGACCTGACCGCCCTGAAGAACGGTTCGGCCTGGACGTCCGGCCGGGTCGAGTCCAAGCGCACCGACTTCGCCGCCCCGGCCGGCGGCCGGCTGCAGATCTCCGCCACCGTCAAGCAGCCGGACGTGGTCAACGGCCTCGGCTACTGGCCGTCGTTCCGGGCGATGGGCGCCGCCAACCGCGGCAACTCCACCGTCTGGCCCGGCGCGGGCGAGAGCGACATCCTGGAGAACGTCAACGGCCGCAGCCAGCTCTCCACCACCCTGCACTGCGGCACCGCCCCCGGCGGCAACTGCAACGAGTACAACGGCATGACCAGCGGCCTGGCCTCCTGCACCGGCTGTCAGACCGGCTACCACACCTACTCCCAGATCATCGACCGCACCGCCTCGGACGAGCAGATCCGCTGGTACCTCGACGGACGCCAGGTCTGGCAGGTCAACGAGTCGCAGGTCGGCGTCGCCACCTGGGACGCGGCCGTGCACCACGGCTTCTACCTGGTGTTCAACCTCGGCATCGGCGGCGGCTTCCCCGACGCGGTCTGCAACTGCACCACCCCGACCGACGCCACCAGCTCCGGCGGCACCCTGAGCATCGACAAGGTCACCGTCCAGGTCGCCACCGGCACCGCCCCGGCCCCGCTCACCGACCCGGCCGTGCCCACCGCGCCGTCCACCGTCAAGGTGACCGGCTCGCAGGGCAACTGGCAGCTGCAGGTGGACGGCCGGCCGTACCAGCTCAGGGGCATCACCTGGGGCCCGGCCAACTCCACCGCCGAGGCGCACATCCGCGAGCTCAAGGCGATGGGCGTCAACACCCTGCGCACCTGGGGCACCGACGCCGGCAGCAAGCCGCTGCTCGACACCGCCGCCGCGCACGGCCTCAAGGTGGTCAACGGCTTCTGGCTGAACCAGGGCGCCGACTACGTCAACGACACCGCCTACATGGACTCCACGCTCGACCAGATCAAGCAGTGGGTGACCACCTACAGGAACCACCCCGGCGTGCTGCTCTGGGACGTCGGCAACGAGGTCATCCTCACCACCCAGGACCACGCCTACAACGGCACCACCGTCGAGCAGCAGCGCGTCGCCTACGCCAAGTACGTCGAGCGGGTCACCCGGGCGATCCACGCCATCGACCCCGACCACCCCGTGACCTCCACCGACGCGTACACCGCCGCGTGGAAGTACTACAAGGACTACACGCCCAGCCTCGACCTGCTCGCGGTGAACTCCTACGGCGCGGTCTGCAACGTCAAGAACGACTGGACCAGCGGCGGTTACACCAAGCCGTACATCATCACCGAGTCCGGCGAGGACGGCGAGTGGGAGGTGCCCGACGACGCCAACGGCGTGCCGCTGGAGCCCACCGACGTCAAGAAGCGCGACGCCTACCTCTCCAACTGGGGCTGCATCACCGGCCACACCGGCGTCTCGCTCGGTGCGACGGTCTTCCACTACGGCACCGAGAACGACTTCGGCGGCGTCTGGTACAACACCGTGCCCGCCGGCTGGCGGCGGCTCGCCTTCTACTCGGTCGCCAAGGACTACGGCGGGAACGCCGGCGGCAACACCCCGCCGGTCATCTCGGACCTGTCGCTGAGCAACACCGCGACCGTCCCGGCCGGCGGCACCTTCGACATCACCGCCGCCACCACCGACCCCGACGGCGACCTGATCCGCTACAACCTCTACTACTGCGCCAAGTACGCGGGCGGCGGCACCGGCTTCAGCCAGGTCGCCTTCACCCAGACCGGCGACGGCCGCTTCACCGCGGTCGCCCCGAAGAGCCTCGGCGTCTACAAGGTCTACGTCTACGCCCACGACGGCCACGGCAACGTCGGCATCGAGACCAAGTCCTTCCGGGTGGTCGCGTCCACCCCGAGCGGCACGAACATCGCGCTCGGCCGGCCCGCCACCGCCTCCACCTTCCAGGCCCAGGGCAACGGCGCGCCGTACCCGGCGTCCAACGCCACCGACGGCAACTGGAACACCCGCTGGGCCAGCGAGTGGGCCGACCCGCAGTGGATCCAGGTCGACCTGGGCGCGGTGAAGTCCTTCAAGCACGTCCAGCTGGGCTGGGAGGGCGCCTACGGCAAGGCCTTCCAGATCCAGACCTCGACCGACGGCGCCAACTGGACGACCGCCTGGTCGACGACGAGCGGCACCGGCGGCGTCGACGACGTCGACGTGAACGGCAGCGGCCGCTACGTGCGGGTGAACATCACCCAGCGCGGCACCGCCTACGGCGACTCGCTGTACGAGTTCGGCGTCTACGCCTGACCCGGAGCCCCGGCCCGGGCTCCCGGGCCGGGGCTCCGCGACCCGGACACCCGTGTCCGGTCCCGGACTCCCGGGACGCGCCACGCCCCACCGGACGCGTCCCGGGGCAACCCCCACCCATCGTCACGAATGGAGGTCCGATGCGACCCCGTTTCCTGTCCCGGGGCAGGCCGCGCCGGACGGCGCTCGCCGTCGCGTTCGCCGCGGTGCTCGCCCTCGCGGGCATCGGCGGCACCGCCCGCCAGGCCGTCGCCGCCGACGGACTGATCTCGCAGTCCAAGCCGGTCACCGCCTCGTCCATCGAGAGCCTGAACTTCCCGGCCGGAGCCGTCGTCGACGGCGACCCGACCAGCCGGTGGGCCTCGAACTGGAGCGACCCGCAGTGGATCCAGATCGACCTCGGCGGTCCGGCGACGGTCAGCAAGGTCGAACTCAGCTGGGAGGCGGCGTACGCCACCGCCTACCAGCTGCAGACCTCGTCCGACGCCGCCACCTGGTCGACGATCTACTCGACCACCACCTCGGCCGGCGGCGTGCAGTCGCTGAACGTCAACGGCACCGGCCGGTACGTCCGGCTCAACGCCACCCAGCGGGCCACCCAGTACGGCTACTCGCTGTACGAGTTCAAGGTGTACGGCACCGTCACCACCCCGCAGACCGGCTACGTCCTCGCGAACCCGCAGGTGACCGGGGTGACGCCGTCCACGGCCAACCCGCCGCACACCTACTTCCACGAGTTCCAGGCGAACTGCTCGCCGACGCACAACCTGCCGGACGACCCGATCGTCTTCCCCGGGCTGGCCGGCGCCTCGCACATGCACACCTTCATGGGCAACACCACCACCACGGCGACCTCCACCCCGGCCTCGCTGGCGGCGGGCGGCACCACCTGCCTCGCCCCCGGTGACAAGTCCGCCTACTGGATGCCGACCATGTACAACGGCGCCACGGAGGTCGACCCGGTCGGCCTGCAGACCATCTACTACAAGACGGGGGTGACCGACTACACCTCGGTGCGGCCGTTCCCGCCGGGTCTGCGGTTCGTCGTGGGCAGCCCGTCCGCGACCCGGACGGAGTTCGCCACCAACCCGGGCTACGTGGCCGGCTGGGAGTGCGGCGACAGCTACCACAACACCGACCTGCCGACCTCCTGCCCCGGCGGCGGCGCGGTCAACCTGCGTTACCAGGCCCCCAGTTGCTGGAACGGCCTGTACCTGGACACCCCCGACCACAAGAGCCACATGGCCTACCCGGTCAACGGCGTCTGCCCCTCCACCCACCCGGTGGCGCTCCCGATGATCGAGTTCAAGATGGCGTGGCCGGTGCCCTCCGGCGACCTCTCGCAGCTGCGGCTGGCGAGCGGCCGGGGGTACTCCTTCCACTACGACTTCTTCAACGCGTGGGACGCGCCCACCCTGGCGGCGCTGGTGGACCACTGCATCATCGGTGGCCTCCAGTGCAACGCCCGCGGATACGACGAGACCCAGCCCGGGCGCGGTGCTGCGCTGAACGAGCAGTACCGGCTGCCCTGACGCCCGTCGGCCGACCGTTGCTCCCGTTCTCCCCGCTCCCCGGGGAGGACGGGGGCGCACGGCGTGCGGCGGGCCCGGCCCCGGTCGGGCAACAGCGCTGGTGAAGGCCCGGGAACAAGCGGATAGAGCGCTCTCCCGCATGCTATAAAAGGCTCATGAGCGAAGCCCTCCGCCCGGCCGCCCAGCGCTCCGCGACCCTGGAGGACGTGGCCCGGGTCGCCGGCGTCTCCCGCGCGACCGTCTCCCGCGTGATCAACGGCATCCGCAACGTCGACCCGGCCATCCAGGAGAGCGTGCGCCGGGCCGTCGCCTCCACCGGGTACGTGCCCAACGGCGCCGCCCGCTCACTGGTCACCCGCCGGGCCGGCGCCCTCGCCCTGGTCGTCTCCGGCAGCGGCACCGACGGGCGGGACGAGGAGGCCGGCCGGACACAGGTCTTCACCGACCCCTTCTTCGGCCGGGTGGTCAGCGGCGTCTTCACCGGTCTGCGCCCGCACGGCGTCCACCCGGTGCTGATGCTCGCGGACGCCCCGGAGGCCCGCGAGCAGGCGCTCTCCTACCTCAAGCAGGGCAACGCCGACGGCGCCATGGTGGTCTCCACGCACGCCGACGACCCGATGCCCGGCCTGCTGCTGGCCGCCGGCGTGCCCACCGTGCTCTTCGGCCGCCCGGCCGCCCCCCTGCCGGTCAGCTGCGTCGACCTGGCCAACCGGGACGGCGCCCGGCTCGCGGCCGACCACCTGCACGCCCGCGGCCGCCGACGGGTGGTGACCATTGCCGGGCCGTCCGCGGTGCGCGCCGCCCGCGACCGGCTGGAGGGCTTCCACGAGGCGATGGCCCGCCACGGCATGCCGTACCTGCCGCACGCCGAGGCGGACTTCACCCAGGCCGGCGGTGAGCGGGCGATGGCCCGGCTGCTCGTCGAACACCCGGACCTCGACGGGGTGTTCGCCGCCAACGACCTGATGGCGCAGGGGGCCGTCGCGGTGCTGCGCGGCCACGGCCTGCGGGTGCCGGAGGACGTCGCGGTGGTCGGCTTCGACGACAGCAGCGCGGCCACCGCCGGCCGGCCGCCGCTCACCACCGTCCGGCAGCCGGTGGAGGAGATGGCGGCCGAGATGGCCCGCATCCTGCTGGACGTGCTGGCCCGCCCCGGCCGCGGCGCCACCTCGGTGATCTTCGAGCCGGAGCTGGTCGTCCGCCGGTCCTCCTGATCCGCTGTCAGGCTCATGCGGAATCAAGTCCTCCACCTGTGTGTGCGAGTCATGGGGATCGCGCGGATGGATGTGCGGATCTTGTCGTAGAGTTGGCGCGTACAGTTCGATGACCGGGGGGATTGTCGTGCGCCGTGCCGCGCCTGCTGCTGCGCTCGTGCTGGGCCTGGCCTGCCTGACGTCCTGCGGCAGCCACCCCGGCCCGGCCGCCGACCGTGCCACTGCCGCCACCACCGCCGCCGCGCCCGCAGGTTCGGGCTCCGCCGACCCGGCCGCCCCCTCCGGCTCCGCCGCGGCCGGCGGCACCCCGGCGGCCGCCGCGGGCGGCACCATCACCGTCGCCTTCGCCGGCGACGTCCACTTCGAGGGCCGGACGGCGTCCCGCCTCGCCGGTGGCCCCGACACCGCACTCGGCCCGATCTCCCGCACGCTAGCCGCCGCCGACCTCGCGGTGCTCAACCTGGAGACGGCGATCACCGGCCGCGGCGCGCCCGAGCCGAAGACCTACACCTTCCGCACCAGCCCCAAGGCGCTGCAGACGCTGCGCGACGCGGGCGTGGACGTGGTCTCGCTGGCCAACAACCACGCCGTGGACTTCGGCGCCGCCGGCCTCGCCGACACGCTCGCCGCCAAGGCCTCCTCGCCGATCCCGGTCGTCGGCTTCGGCCGCGACGCCGAGGAGGCGTACGCCCCGTACGTGACGACGGTCAAGGGCGTGAAGGTCGCGGTGCTCGCCGCCAGCCAGGTCCAGGACCTCACCAACCAGAAGTGGCGGGCCGGTTCGTCCAAGCCCGGGATCGCCTCCGCCCTCGACCCGGCCGCGCTCCTGCGGGCCGTCACCGAGGCCAGGCGCCAGGCCCCGGTCGTGCTGGTCTACCTGCACTGGGGCGAGGAGGGCCACACCTGCCCGACCGGCGCCCAGACCGACCTCGCCCGCAAGCTCTCCGCGGCGGGCGCCACCGCGGTGGTCGGCACCCACGCGCACACCATGCTGGGCTCCGGCATGCTCGGCGACACCTACGTGGCGTACGGCTTCGGCAACTTCCTCTGGTACGGCACCTCGAACTACACCGACTCCGACGAGACCGGTGTCACCACGCTGACCCTGAGCGGGGACGGCCGCACCGTCGGCGAGCGGTTCACCCCCGCGCACATCGACAGGCGCGGCGTCCCGGTGCCGCAGTCCGGTGCCGCCGCGACCGCCGCCCAGCACCGCCGCGACCGGCTGCGCACCTGCACCGGCCTCGCCCCGGCGCCCGCGGCCCGCGACTGAACCCGCGGCCCCGCTCCGGCCGAGGCCGGACCCACGATCGGCCGTGCCCACGCACCGGCACGGCCGCGGACCCGCTGGGACACGGCGTGAGCAGCCCTGAACGCTCACGCCGCCCAGCGGCCCGCACCCTCGGGGCCGGCCTTCACGGGGCCCGGAGTGCGGGGGCGGGAGGTCCCCCACCCGCACCCGCCCCGAGCCGACCCTCCGAGCGCTTCGGCATCAACTCCGGGGCCCGGCCGCGGTCAGCGGTTCCCCGTGCGGGGCCTGGGCGTAGGCCCGTTCGTGCCACCAGGAGGTGTCGACCTCGACCTCCTCCCACTCCGCGGTGCGGCGCAGGATGTGGGCGGTGATCCGCTCCGGCAGCCGGACGGCGTGCTCCCGCACGTAGTGGGCGAGGCCGGAGGGCCAGAGGTACTCGCCGTCGGTGAACTCGGCCGAGCCGTTGACCTCGCCGCAGATGCGGCATCTCGAGACGCCGAGGAACTGGCGGGCGACGTGGCCGTGTTCCAGGTAGTCGGCGACCTCGGAGCGTTCCCACATCTC
Source organism: Kitasatospora sp. NPDC085895 (assembly GCF_040702125.1). Lineage (NCBI taxonomy): Bacteria > Bacillati > Actinomycetota > Actinomycetes > Kitasatosporales > Streptomycetaceae > Kitasatospora > Kitasatospora sp. NPDC085895. Next base: position 45,718 of record NZ_JBFBJY010000040.1, read on the forward strand.
CCACTCCGGGTCCACCAGGGCCGCGGGGTCGGGCAGGTCCGGGCTCTCGGGGGAGCACCAGTATCCGAACAGCGTCAGCCTCACGGCGCGCCCCTCCCTCCCGGCGCCGGCCACGCTCCTGACGCCCGCTCACATTCGGCGATGTGATCCGAAGCCTGAGGCAGGTGCCGGGTGCACGTCAACGGCTGGGCGTCAGGAGCCGCGCAGGCGCTCGATCTCCCGGCGGTCGCGCTTGGTCGGGCGGCCGGTGCCGCGGTCCCGCAGCGCCGTCGGGGCGGCGAACTCGCGCGGCGGCGGGGGAGGGGAGTGGTCGACGTAGCACTGCGCCGCGATCTCGGCGCCGACCCGCTTGCGGATCAGCCTGGAGACCACGACGACCCGCTCGCGGCCGTCGTACCGCAGCCGGACCTCGTCCCCCGGCTTCACGGTCTGCGCGGGCTTGGCCCGCTCCTCGTTCACCCGCACGTGCCCGGCCCGGCAGGCCGCCGAGGCCATCGAGCGCGTCTTCAGCAGCCGGACCGACCAGATCCAGCTGTCCACCCGTACCGGGCCCTCGTCCTCCGCCATGCCACGAGCCTAGACGCCCGCCCGCCCCGCACCGAAACGCCGGCGCCGCGGACGGCCCTCCCGTCGCCCGCCGTTGCACAACGTGCCCGGTCAGGCACGGCGGGTTAGCCTGACGGGAGGACCGCCGCACCGGCGGCCCAACCGCCGAAAGGACGCCCCGGTGTTCGTGCCCGACGAGAGAGAGCCCCTGTCCGACAGCTGCGCCCGCCCCGCCGACCTGCGGCATCCGGTCGGCACCCGGGACGCGTTCCTGATCGGCGAACCGTCGGACGGCGCCGGCCACCCGCACCACCGGGACGCACCCCGTCTGGTCGTCGAGTGGGACGGCCGCGCCTGGCAGCCCGTGGCGATCGCCGACAGCTGGGCCGCCGCCCACCAGATGATCGTCGGCGACGGTCGGCCCCCCGTCTTCCCGCAGGCCTCGGGCCGGCTGCCGGTGTTCCGGCCCGGTCCGAGCGGCCGCCGTGCGGACTGAGCCGCCCGGCCGCTACGCACAACGGGTGGTCGTCGGGGCGTGCAACGGCCCCGCCGTACGTGCCCGTACCGCACGGAGGTGAGCATGTCCGCTATGAGCCCTGACCGCGCACCGGGCCCGGCCCGGACCCCGTACGAGATCGCCAACGCCGTGGGCGAGGAGGTCCGTGTCCTCAACCACCGGACGGCCCCGGGGGTCGGCGCCTTCCCCGACCCCGCCAGCGTGCACGACGTGGTGACGGCGCTGCACGCGATCCTGTTCCACCTGCCGCAGGCGCTGGCGCAGGCCGCCGCCGGGCTCGCCGCGATCCCGGCGGGGCAGATCAAGGTGGCGCTGCCGGACGGCGACGGGGACACCCCGGCAGCCCGGCAGGCCCGGGTCTCCGAGGAGCTGGAGCGGGCCGCCGAGACGCTGGAGATCGCCCGGGCGCACGTGGCGGCCGCCTCGGCCTTCACCAGCGGCCTGGACCGCACCGTCCTGATCGTGGACGACGACCCGCTGGACGACCTGGTCGCCGCCTTCCACGACTGATCCCGCCCGTCCGGGACGGGGCGGCGCCGCTCGGTCCTCCGGCAGCGCCGCTCAGTCCTCCGGCAGCGCCGCCACGTACACCCAGGCGCCGTCCAGCCGGACGAAGGTGCTGTGCTCCTCCATGGCCCCCGGCTCGTCGCCGTCCGTGAAGTGCGCCCGGAACCGCACCGTCCCGGTGGTGTGGAACGGCCCGCCCTCGGTCGTCGCCAGCACCTCCAGCCCCGTCCACCGCAGCCCCGGGTCGAAGCCGATCCGGGGCGGCCTGGTGTCCGGGTGCCAGCTGCGCAGCAGGTAGGGCCCGTCCTGGACGGCGAAGGCGCTGTAGCGCGAGCGCATCAGCTGCTCCGCGGTGCCCGCCGCCGCCTCGCCGCGGTGCAGCCGCCCGCAGCAGCCGCCGTAGGGCCCGCCCAGGCCGCACGGGCAGGGGGCGGCGGGGGAGAATCGGGGGTGGCGGCGGCGCTTCGACATGCGTCCCATTCTGCCGGTCGCGCCGCCCGCCCCCGGAACTCGGGGCCGGGTGCTGCAACTGCCCGGCCGCGGTCCACGTCTCTTCGGGTGAGGGATCCAGGCGCGGCCCGAGGAGGCGCATCATGCGACGGTGGATCACGATCCCGATGGCACTCGTTCTCGCCGGCGCCGGTGCCGTGGTGGTACCGGCCGCGGCATCCGCGACGACACCCACGGCGACGGTGACGACCTGCCCGACCGGCTGGGGCAGCCTGCCGAAGGCCGCGAACCCCGCCACCGGGCAGCACCCGCTGACCGACATCCGCACCGGCCAGCATCCGTGCTGGGACCGCATGGTGCTCGACATCCCCGGCACGACGCCGGCCGGCCACGTCGGCTACCGCGTCCAGTACGTGCCGTCGCTGATCCAGGACGGCTCGGGCCGGACGATCCCGGTGAACGGCGGCGCGATCCTGGAGATCGTGGTCGTGGCGCCGTCCTACGACCCGTCGACCGGTGCGCCGGTGTACCCGGCGAAGGCCGGCCAGTCGCTGCCCGGCGTCAACCTCACCGGCTACCGCACCTTCAAGGACGCCAAGTTCGGCGGCAGCTTCGAGGGCCAGAGCCAGGTCGGCCTCGGCGTGCGGGCCCGGCTGCCCTTCCGGGTCTTCCAGTTGGACAACCGGCTGGTGGTCGACGTGGCGCACAGCTGGAACGCCACCTTCTGAGCCGTACGGGCACGGCACGGATGAACACAGGGCTCCCCGGCCGGGTGCGGACCCGGCCGGGGAGCGTTCGTGCGGTCGATGCCTACGGGAAGGCGACCAGGTTCGCCACGTTGGACGAGGAGTTGGACGGACCCCCGGTCGAGTCGATCACGTGGTTGATGGTGCCGGTGCCGCCCAGCGACACGGTCACCATGTCGTGGAAGCGCACCCCGGAGCGGTTCGGCGCCTCGAAGGCGCGCTCGGCCACCACGGAGGGGTCGGCGCTGAAGTAGCAGTAGCTGCCCAGCCCCCACGCCTCGTGGCTGGTCACCGAGTCGGCGACCTTGTACGCGGCGTAGCCGCGGGTCGAACCGTTCGTCCAGGCCGACTGGTTCGGCGGGTCGTACGGCATCTCGTTCTGGAAGAAGTACGTCCGGCCGCCGTTGCCGTTCCAGACCACCTGGGTCTGTTGGTAGTGCTCGACGAACAGGCCGTACACGGTGACGTTCGCACCGTTGACGGTCAGGCCGTTGGCGGCGGTGTTGCTCGTCCAGCCGACGCCGCTGCCGTGGTCGGCGCGCCAGATCCACATGTGGTCGCCGATGACGTTGTTGCTGTTCACCACCAGCGACTGGGTGGCCCGGCCGACGCCCGCGCCGCCGACCCGGAAGAACACGTCGTGCAGCGAGGTCGGGTCCGCCGAGTGGTCGGCGGCGGATCCGGCCGGGCCGACCCGCATCAGCACCGCCGAGTCGGTGGTGCCGGCGTCGATCAGCAGGCCGGCCACCTTCACCCCGTCCACGTCGGCGACGGTCATCGCGGTGACCCCGTTGTCCGGGACGAGGGTGGCCAGGCCCAGGCCCAGCACCACGGTGTCCGCCCGGGTCACGTCGATCGCCCGGTCGAGGTGGTACACGCCCGGCGTGAACAGCAGGTTCTTGCCCTGGCCGAGCGCGGCGTTGACGTCGGCGGCCGTCGCCCCCGGCTTGACGATGTAGAACCGGTCGATCGGCAGCGAGCCGCCCTGCTGCGCCCCGCCGGCCCAGGTGGTGCCGCTGCTGTTGCTGCGCAGCGCCGGGACGAACACCTTGTAGGCGCCGGCCGCGTCCACGTAGAGGAACGGCTTCTCGCGGACCACCGGGGTCTGGCCGACGGTGGTGTAGGGCGGGTTGGGGAAGGAGTTCGCCGGGGCGTTGACGTCGCCGACGAAGACCATGTTCCAGTTGGAGCCCGTCCAGCTGCCCCACTGGGCGTTCCGGGAGAGCCACTGCTGCTGGGAGCCGGAGCGCACCTGCCCGTCGATCTTCGAGTCGGCGATGAAGCCGCCGCTCGACCAGCCGCCGTCGTCCAGCTGCAGGTTGCCGCGGACGTGCATCCGGCGGTACGGCGCGGCCTGCGAGACGGCCCAGCGGTCGGTGCCGCCGGTCGGGTTGACCGACAGGTTCTCGGCGGAGCGCCAGAAGTTCTGGGTGGCGTTGCCCTGGAACCAGTCGGCCTCGGCGTGCACCGCACCGTTGACGGTCACGTCGTCGGGGGAGAGGCCGAGTCCGGCGACCTGGGTGTAGAAGCCGACGTCGGCGTCGACGTCGTAGCTGCCGGGCTTGAACAGCAGGGCCTGGCGCTGGGCGCCGAACTGGTTGGACTCCTGCTGCGAGAAGACGGAGTTCAGCTTGGCCTGGATCGTCGAGGCGGGCATCGACGGGTCGAAGACCGCCACGTTGGGCCCGAAGTCCGGCGTGCCGGGCGGGTTCTGGCTGCCGCTGCCGAAGAAGAAGGACTGCGCGGCGGTGCCGTTGCAGGTCCACTGCTGGAGCTGGACGGCGTCCGCGGTGGAGGCGCTCGGCACGTCCAGGCACTTGCCGCTGTTGCGGTTGACGAAGTGGTAGCCGCCGCCGGCCTCGGCGACCGGCTGCCACTGCTGGTTGGGGCCGCCGCCGTACGCCCAGAGCTGGATCTTCGCGCCGTCCGCGGTGGAGACGTCGGTGACGTCGAGGACCTTGCTGGTGTCGTTCCGGGCGTTGATCCGGACGTAGCCGCCGCCGGCGTCCTGGAACTGCCACTGCTGGGCGCCGGTGCCGTTGCAGACGTACTGCTGCACGGCGGTGCCGTCGGCGGTCGCGGCGGCCGCGGCGTCCACGCACTTGCCGCTGTGCCGGGCGACGAGGGCGGTGGCGCCGCTGGGCAGGCCGGCGGCCTGTGCGGCCTGGCCCTGGACGAGTATCACCGCGGTGGACGCCGAGGCGATCAGGCCGACGGCGGTGACCAGCGGCAGGGCCCGGCGCCGGGCGTGCGCCCGCCGGTGCACGGGTGGGACTGGCATGGGGTTCGCTCCTGTTCGGTCGGGTCGCGGCATCAGGCCGGCAGGGTCCACTGCTGGTTGGCGCCGGCGAAGCAGTCCCAGATCTGCAGCCGGGTGCCGTTGGCGGAGCTGGGCCCGGTGGCGTCCAGGCAGCGGCCGGAGGCGGGGTTCACCAGGGTCTTGTCGGCGCGGGCCTGCCACTGCTGGGCGCCGGTGCCGTTGCAGTCGTAGAGCTGCACCTGGGAGCCGTTCGCGGTGCCGGCGGCGGTGACGTCCATGCACTTGCCGAGCGCGCGGACGGTGCCGTCGGTGCCGACCGTCCAGGTCTGCGCGGCCGTGCCGTTGCAGTCGTACAGCTGGACCGCGGTGCCGTTGGCGCTGTTCGCCGCGGCCACGTCCACGCACTTGCCGCCGTAGCCGGTGATCCGGCCGGTGGGCGGCGGGGTGGTGCCGCCGGTCAGCGCGTCGAAGGTCCTGGTGAACTGGTACGCGGACTGCGGGGTGCCGCTGCACGAGTCGGAGAGCGTGCCGTTGGCGGCGCAGGCCTTGTCGCGGCCGATCGCCCAGAAGGCGAGCTGCTGGATGCCGTGCGAGGCGGCGAAGGACTCCAGTGTCGAGGCGTTGCCGGTGGTGAAGACCTCGGCGGTGGTGTCGTTGACCCCGATCATCGGGGTGTTGCCCTCCATCGCCCACAGCTGGTCGGAGGTCTTGCCCGTCCAGATCTGGCCGAGCTGGGTGTGCAGGCCGTTCGCGGCGTTGATCGCGGCCTGCCCCATGTCCATGGCCGGGCCGTAGTCCATGGTCATGATGTTGACCATGTTGACGTCCAGGCCGCGGCTCTTGGCGTTGTTCAGCAGGCTGATCGAGTTGGACTCCAGGCCGGACGGGCTGACCGGCAGCGTGTAGTTGACGGCGAGCCGCTTGCCGGCCGCCGCGTACTGCTGCTGGAGGGCTGCCAGTGCCTGGTTGCGGCGGTCGTTGGCGGCGGTGTCGTTCAGCGCGGAGCCCTCGATGTCGAGGTCGATCCGGGTCAGGTTCAGGGTGTCGACGACCCGCTTGTACTGGGCCTGCAGCGCGGAGACGCTGGTGCAGGCCTGGCCCAGCTCGGTGCCGGCGGCGCCGCCGAACGAGGCGATCACGTCGCCGCCGGCCGAGCGGAGGCCGTTGATCGCGCTCTGCCAGGAGGCGTCGGCTATGTCGGTGTTGCCGTTGAAGGTGGCGGTGCAGCTCCCGTTGCTGATCACGAAGGCGAGCGTGAAGTACTTGAGGCCGGTGGCGTTGCGCACGTCGGTCATCACCGAGGGCGAGTTCCAGGTCTCCAGGTAGGGAGCGGCGAAGTGGGCCGGGAAGCCCGGGCCGGGGTCGGCCGCGGCGGCGGCCGGCGAGCCGCCGGCGATCAGCAGGGCGGCGGCCGTCGCGGGCAGCGCGACCGCGGTCGCCACGGTACGGGCAAGGGTGCGGATCAAGGCTGTCTCCTCCTGCCCGGGCACGGTGCGCCGGGCGTGGTGGGGGTGAGGATCAGGGACCTTTGCGTTCACGAAGTGAACATGGTGCAGCCGTCGGCGACCCGGGCGGCAGGATCGACCGGCCGCCGGGCCGCAGGCTGCGGTGGTGCACGCGGATCTCCTTGCGATCCGTCAAAGTCCTTCCACAGCACCCGCCTGGCGTCATGTCACCAGTTCGTCCCGGGCGAGGTGGGCGGCACGGAAGTCCCGACGAATTGGTCTGGACCCTTTTTCAGAACGTGAAGTTAGGGCCGTTGAACCAGCCGCGTCAACCCCCGTGCGTACAGGACCCGAAGGCAGAACCTCCGGTCACCCTCCGTGTCCCGGGGCGCCGACACCAGGGGACCGGTGGAGTATGAGGGAGGGAGGAGACCACCGGACGGGGTGAGACGAGATGGAAGACCGCCGCTTCCCGTTCCTCGACGGCGTCGCCGGAGCGCTCGTCGACGGCAGCGGCACGATCGTCGGCTGCACCAGCGCCGCCGAGGATCTCCTCGCCCTGCCCGCCCGCGCCCTGGTCGGCCGCGCCCTGCGCGACCTGCTCGCCGACCCGGACGCCTGGCGCGGCCCCGAGGAGTCCGGCCCCGGCGGCTGGGACGGCCGGGTCACCGTCCGCACCGGCGACGGCCGCCCGCTCAACCTGTACGTCCGCGTCCTCACCCTGCACGGCGACAACCCCCACGACCCCACCGCCACCCGGCAGGTCGTCCTCGGCGCCAAGTCCTCCACCGTCGCCCGATGGCGCCAGGACCAGGCCTTCACCCGCGAACTCTTCCTCCAGGACCGCTTCGGCCTCGCCGTCTTCGACACCGACCTGCAGATCGTCCGCACCAACACCCACCTGCTGCCCTACTCCGGCGTGCCGCCGACCCTCAGCGGCCTCAAGCTCGCCGACTTCCTCCAGCCCCAGGACGCCGTCGCCCTGGAGGCCCACCTGCGCGAGGTCCTGGAGACCGGCCGCCCGCTGGTTCTCGCCGAAGGCCTCGCCCGCACCGTCGTCGACCCCCGCAGCGGCCGGATGATGGCCATCTCCGCCTTCCGGCTGCAGGACTCCGACGGCGTCGTCATCGGCCTCACCGTGCTCTTCACCGACATCACCGAACAGCACCGCTCCCGGCAGCGCCTCGCCCTGCTGCACCGGGTGACCGCCGCGGCCGGCGGCTCGCTCTCCGTCACCGGCACCGCCGAGGGCCTCGCCAAGGCGATCGTCCCCGACTTCGCCGACGTCGCCGTGGTCGACATCGCCGCCGCCGTCTTCACCGGCGACGAACCCGTCCCCGACCCCACCGGACGCCTGGTGCTGCGCCGCACCGCCGTCGCCGGGCCGTCCGAGTCCGCGCCCGCCACCGGCGACACCGTGCACGTGAAGGCCGACGGCACCGCGGACCGCGCGAGCGCCGCCGAACCCGCCCACGACTGGGAGATCACCGCCCCGCTCGCCGCCCGCGGCATCCTGCTCGGCCAGGTCGCCGTCCGCCGTGACCGCTGGAAGGACCGCTACGAGGACGGCGACCGGCTACTGCTCGCCGAGATCGCCGCCCGCGCCGCCCTGGCCGTCGACAACGCCCGCCGCTACACCCGCGAGCACCGAGCCGCGGTCGGGCTCCAGCGCAGCCTGCTGCCGCCCGCCGTCCGCACCGTCGCCGCCGTCTCCACCGCCAGCGTCTACCTGCCCACCGACAGCGCCGGCGGCGTCGGCGGCGACTGGTTCGACGTCATCCCGCTCTCCTCCGCCCGGGTCGCGCTGGTCGTCGGCGACGTCGCCGGGCACGGATTGCAGGCCACCGCCACCATGGGCCGGCTGCGCACCGCCGTCCGCACCCTCGCCGACCTCGACCTCGAACCCGACGAACTACTCGTCCACCTCGACGACCTGGTCTCCCAGCTGCTCTTCGAGGGCGACTTCACCGGCGAGGCCGAGGAGGGCGACACCGCCGAACCGGTGGACACCGCCCCCGCCGGGCGACGGTACCGTCCCGACCCCGGCTCCGTCGGCGCGACCTGCCTGTACGCCGTCTACGACCCGGTCACCCGGGCCTGCACCATCGCCAGCGCCGGCCACCCGCCGCCTGCCGTCGCCGGCCCCGACGGCACCGTCCACTTCCTGCCCGTCACCCCCGGCCCGCCGCTCGGCGTCGGGGGACTGCCCTTCGAAGCCACCGAGGCCGTCCTCGACGAGGGCAGCGTCCTCGCCCTCTACACCGACGGCCTGATCGAACGCGGCGAGGGCGACATCGACGAGGGCATGGCCGAGATCCAGCGGCGGCTGGCCGCCGTCGCCCGGCAGGACCGCCCGCTGCGCGAGGCCGCGCTGCAACTCGTCGCCGGACTGCCGCCCACCCGGCTGCGCGACGACGTCACCCTGCTGCTCGCCCGCACCCGCGCCGTCCCCGCCGGATCCACCGCCGCCTGGACGGTCGACCCCGACCCCGCCGCGGTCGCCAAGGTCCGCGCCGACGCCACCGCCCGGCTCGCCGACTGGGGCCTGGACGACCTCGCCTTCACCACCGAACTCGTCCTCAGCGAACTGGTCACCAACGCCATCCGCTACGCCGGCGGGCCGGTCGGCGTCCGCCTGATCCGCGCCGACACCCTGACCTGCGAGGTCTCCGACGGCAGCAGCACCCAGCCCCGGATGCGCCGCGCCCGTCTCACCGACGAGGGCGGCCGCGGCCTCTACCTCGTCGCCCAGCTCACCGACCGCTGGGGCAGCCGCTACACCGCCGCCGGCAAGACCATCTGGACCGAACAGGAACTCCCGACCGACCCCTGACGGGGCAGCCGGTCAGGTATCCCTCACTTGAGACTGCTCCGCAGGAACTCCCTGTTCAGTGCCGAGATCGCCGACAGCGGGATCCCCTTCGGGCAGGCCGTCGCGCACTCGCCGGTGTTGGTGCAGCCGCCGAACTCCTCGGCGTCCATCGCGCCGACCATCCCCCGCACCCGGCTCGACCGCTCCGGCGCACCCTGCGGCAGCAGGTTCAGGTGCACCACCTTCGCCGCCGTGAACAGCATCGCCGACCCGTTCGGACACGCCGCCACGCACGCCCCGCAGCCGATGCAGGCGGCGTGCTCGAAGGCCGCGTCCGCCGCCTCCTTGGGGACGGGCGTGGCGTGCGCCTCCGGTGCGCTGCCGGTCGGTGCGGTGATGTAGCCGCCCGCGCCGATCACCCGGTCGAGTGCGGAGCGGTCCACCACCAGGTCCTTGACCACCGGGAAGGCCGCGGCCCGCCACGGCTCCACGTCGACGGTGGCGCCGTCCTCGAAGTGCCGCATGTGCAGCTGGCAGGTGGTGGTCGGCTGCGGCCCGTGCGCCTGCCCGTCGATGACCATGCCGCAGGCGCCGCAGATGCCCTCGCGGCAGTCGTGGTCGAAGGCCACCGGCTCCTCGCCGCGCAGCACCAGGGTCTCGTTGAGGGTGTCGAGCATCTCCAGGAAGGACATGTCGGGGCTGATGTCGCCGACCCGGTAGGTGCTGAACCCGCCGGGGTCGTCGGGGCCGGCCTGACGCCAGATCCGCAGGGTGAGGTTCATGCGTAGCTCCGCTGGGTGGGGTGGACGTGCTCGAAGGAGAGGTGCTCGCGGTGGAGTACGGGGGCGCGGCCGGTGCCGGTGAACTCCCAGGCGGCGGCGTACGAGAAGGCCTCGTCGTCGCGGAGCGCCTCGCCCTGTTCGGTGCGGCTCTCCTCGCGGAAGTGGCCGCCGCAGGACTCGGTGCGGTGCAGCGCGTCCAGGCACATGAGTTCGGCGAGCTCCAGGTGGTCGGCGACCCGGTTCGCCTTCTCCAACTGCTGGTTGAGGCTCTCCCCGGTGCCGGGGACGGTGACCCGGCGCCAGAACTCCTCGCGCAGTTCGGGGATCCGGGCGAGCGCCCGGCGCAGCCCGGCGTCGTTGCGGGCCATCCCGCACTCGTCCCACATGATCCGGCCGAGTTCGCGGTGGAAGGACTCCGGGGTGCGGTCGCCGCGGACGGCCAGCAGCCGGTCCAGCCGCTGCACCACCTCCTGGCGCACGCCCTCGACCTGCGGGTCGCCCGGGTGGACCGGCTCCGAACCCTGCCGTGCCAGGTAGTCGTTGAGGGCGGGCGGCAGCACGAAGTAGCCGTCGGCGAGTCCCTGCATGAGGGCGCTCGCACCGAGCCGGTTGGCGCCGTGGTCCGAGAAGTTGGCCTCGCCGATCGCGAAAAGCCCGGGGACGGTGGTCTGCAGGTCGTAGTCCACCCACAGGCCGCCCATGGTGTAGTGCACCGCCGGGTAGATCCGCATCGGCACCCGGTACGGGTCCTCCGCGGTGATCCGCTCGTACATCTCGAAGAGGTTGCCGTAGCGCGCGGAGACGGTGTCCCGGCCCAGCCGGGCGATCGCGTCGGCGAAGTCGAGGTACACGCCCTGCCCGCCGGGACCGACGCCGCGGCCCTCGTCGCAGACCGCCTTGGCGGCGCGGGAGGCGATGTCGCGCGGCACCAGGTTGCCGAAGGACGGGTACATCCGCTCCAGGTAGTAGTCCCGCTCGGCCTCGGGGATCTCCGCAGGCGGGCGGGTGTCCCCGGCCGCCTTCGGCACCCAGATCCGGCCGTCGTTGCGCAGCGACTCGCTCATCAGGGTGAGCTTCGACTGGTGGTCGCCGGAGCGCGGGATGCAGGTCGGGTGGATCTGCGTGAAGCACGGGTTGCCGAACCACGCGCCGCGCCGGTGCGCCCGCCAGACGGCGGTGGCGTTGGAGTTCTTGGCGTTGGTCGACAGGTGGAAGACGTTGCCGTACCCGCCGCTCGCCAGCACCACCGCGTCCGCCAGGTGGGTGGACACCTCCCCGGTGACCAGGTCCCGGGCGACGATGCCGCGGGCCCGGCCGTCGACGACGACCAGGTCGAGCATCTCGGTCCGCGGGTGCATCTCCACCCCGCCGGCCGCGATCTGGCGCGACAGCGCCTGGTAGGCGCCGAGCAGCAGTTGCTGGCCGGTCTGCCCGCGGGCGTAGAAGGTGCGCTGCACCTGGACGCCGCCGAACGAGCGGGTGTCCAGCAGCCCGCCGTACTCCCGGGCGAACGGCACGCCCTGCGCCACGCACTGGTCGATGATCTCCACCGAGATCTGCGCCAGCCGGTGCACGTTGGACTCCCGCGCCCGGAAGTCGCCGCCCTTGACGGTGTCGTAGAACAGCCGCCGCACGCTGTCACCGTCGTTGCGGTAGTTCTTCGCCGCGTTGATGCCGCCCTGCGCGGCGATCGAGTGCGCCCTGCGCGGGGAGTCCTGGAAGCAGAACTGCACCACCCGGTATCCCTGTTCGGCGAGGGTCGCGCCGGCCGCGCCGCCGGCCAGGCCGGTGCCGACCACGATCACGGTGTGCCGGCGGCGGTTCGCCGGGTTCACCAGCTTCGCCTCGAACCGCCGCTGGTCCCAGCGCTGTTCGATCGGCCCGGCGGGTGCCTTGGTGTCGGCGACCGGCGCGCCGAGGGCGTAGTCGAGGTACGGGGTCACTTCACCGCTCCGATCATCACGGCCACCGGCACGGCGAGGAAGCCGGCCGTCAGCACCAGCGCCAGCACGTTCGCGGTCGCCTTCAACACCCGGTCCCGGCGCGCGTTGTTGACGCCCAGGGTCTGTGCGGCGCTCCAGAAGCCGTGCCGCACGTGCAGCCCGACCGCGAGCATCGCGACGACGTAGATCCCGCCGCCGTACCAGGTCGAGAAGGACGCGACCACGTTCTGGTACGGGTGGCCCTCCTCCGCCCGCGGGTTCACGGTCAGCGTGGTCAGGTCGAGGATGTGCCAGACGATGAACAGCGCCAGGATCACCCCGCCCCAGCGCATCGTCCGCGTCGCGTAGCTGGACCGGGCCCGGCGCCGCGCGTACTTCTGCGGGCGTGCCGCGAGGTCGCGCCGGCTCAGCTGGTACGCGGCGACGCCGTGCGCCACCACCGAGACCAGCAGCACCACCCGGGCGATCCACAGGAACCAGGCGTGCCCGAGGAAGGGCTGCCCGATCGTGCGCAGCCACGCGGCGTAGCCGTTGAGGTCGTCCGGCCCGAAGAAGATCTTCAGATTGCCGAGCATGTGGGCCACCAGGTACAGCAGCATCACCGCGCCGGAGGCGGCCATCACCGCCTTCTTGCCGATCGTCGAACCCCACAGCGCCGCCAGGGCGTGCCGCGGCCGACGCGTTCCAGTCGCCAGAGCCATGCGCTCCACGCTAGGAACAGCCCCTACCTCACGTCCAAGACATGAAAAGGCTCGTCGCCATAGGATATGGCTATGAACAATAGGGGCGCGGGGAACTGCGCAGTCCGGGGGTGGCTCACCGTGCAAATCCGGGCCGACCCCTGATTCGCGCAGCGACCCGCATCCCAATTGCGCAGTTCCCCGCGCCCCTGACGTCTCACCCCTAGGCAAGCACCTTGCAACTCCAGCAGCTCCGCTACTTCACCGCCGTCGCCGAGCTCGGCAACTTCACCCGGGCCGCCGAGCGGCTGCACGTCGCGCAGCCCTCGCTCTCCCAGCAGATCAAGGCGCTGGAGCGGGAGTTGGGTGCCGAGCTGCTGCACCGCAGTCGCGGCGCCACCACCCCCACGGACGCCGGTGAGGCGCTGCTGCCGCTGGCCCGCCGCATCCTCGCCGACACCGACAGCGCCCGGCTCGCCGTCCAGGAGACGGTGCAGCTGCGCCGCGGCCGGGTCCGCCTCGGTGCGCCGCCGAGTCTGTGCGTGAGTCTGCTGCCGGACGTGCTCGGTGCCTTCCGTGTCCGCTTCCCCGGTGTCGACCTGCAGGTCAGCGAGGGCGGCTCGGGCGACCTGGTCGCGGCCCTGGGCGCCGGCGAGCTGGACCTCGCCCTGATCGTCTCGCCCAGCCCCGGCGGCGTCCTGCCGGGCCTGGAGATCACCCCGCTGCTGCACGAGGACCTGGTCCTGGTGTCCGCCGAGCCGCTGCCCGAACAAGCCGTCCCGGTGGGGGAGTTGCGGGACCGCCCGCTGGTGATGTTCCGGACGGGCTACGCGCTGCGCGACGCCACCCTGGCGGCCTGCCGGGAGGCCGGTTTCGAGCCCCGGTTCGCCGTTGAGGGCGGCGAGATGGACGCCGTGCTCGGCTTCGTCCGGGCCGGCCTCGGCCCGGCCGTGGTGCCCGCCATGGTCGCCGCCCGTTCCGGCCTGCCGACCACCCGGTTCACCGGCGCCGGTCTCGGCCGGACGATCTCGCTCGCCCACGGCCGGGACATCCCGCTCGGCCGGGCCGCCGACCGGATGCGCGCCACCGTCGCCGAACGGCTGGCCGCACAGGCACGGCGCGGCGAGCTGCCGGAGGGTACCCGGCTGCTCGCCGCGCCGTGAAGGGCGGCGGTGGTGCTCAGCAGATCCGCGGCAGCTGCTCGCCGACCGGCAGGTCGACCACCCGGGTGCCGCCGAGCGCGGTCCGGGCCACCACCATGCCGGGGTGGTCGATGACGCACTCGCCGATCACCGCCGCGCCCGCACCGTACGGGTGCGCCCGCATCGCCTCCAGGACGGCGTCCGCGTGCTGCCGCGGCACGAAGGCGACGAGCTTGCCCTCGTTGGCGACGTACAGCGGGTCGAGGCCGAGGATCGCGCAGGCGTTGGCGACCTCCGGCGGCACCGGGATGCTCCGCTCCTGGACGACCACGCCGACCCCGGCGGCCGCGGCGATCTCGTTGAGCGAGGCGCCGAGGCCCCCGCGGGTGGGGTCGCGCAGCACGTGCAGGTCGGGGGTGACGGCGAGCATCGCCTGCACCAGCCCGCCGAGCGGGGCGCAGTCGCTCTGCACGTCCACGCCGAACTCCAGGCCCTCGCGCACGCTCATCACGGCGACGCCGTGCAGCCCGATCGGCCCGCTGAGGATCACCACGTCGCCGGGTTCGGCACGCTGCGGCCGCAGGTCGACCCCGGCCGGGATCAGTCCGATGCCCGCGGTGTTGAGGTAGATCCCGTCGCCGCGGCCTGCCTCGACGACCTTGGTGTCGCCGGTGGCCACCTCGACCCCGGCGGCCCGCGCGGCCGCGCCGAGCGCCTGCGCGACCCGGGCCACCTGGGCCGTCTCGACGCCCTCCTCCAGGATGAACCCGCAGGACAGGTAGGCGGCCGTGGCGCCGCTCATCGCCAGGTCGTTGACGGTGCCGTTGACGGCCAGGTCGCCGATGCTGCCGCCGGGGAAGAACAGCGGCCGCACCACGTAGGAGTCGGTGGAGAAGGCGAGCCGCACCCCGCCGAGGGTGACGGCGGCGGAGTCGCCGAGCGCGGCGAGCACCGGGCCGCCGAAGGCGGGCGCGAAGACGTGCTCGACGAGTTCGGCGGAGAGCGCCCCGCCGCCGCCGTGGCCCATCACCACCCGCGGGTGGTCGCGCAGCGGCAGCGGGCAGCTCCAGTTGGAGAAGTCGGGGGCGGCGAGGGTGTCGGTGTCAGGCAACGGGGCTCGCCTCCAGCGGGGCGGCGGGTGCGGCGGGCGCACCCAGGCGGCGGTACAGGTAGTAGGCGGCGCAGGCGCCCTCGCTGGAGACCATGGTCGCGCCCAGCGGGTTGCGCGGTGTGCAGACGGTGCCGAAGGCCTCGCACTCGTGCGGCTTGAGCAGCCCCTGCAGCACCTCGCCGGCCCGGCAGGCGGCCGGCTCGCAGGTGTTGACGTCGCCGACGTCGAAGCGGTGCTCGGCGTCGAACTCGCGGTAGCGGGACGAGAGCCGCCAGCCGCTCTGCGGGATGGTGCCGATGCCGCGCCAGGCGCGGTCGGTGGTCTCGAAGACGTCGGCGAGCATCGCCTGCGCCGCCGGGTTGCCCTCGTTGCGCACCGCCCGCGGGTAGGCGTTGTCCACGGTGTGCTCGCCGCGCTCCAGTTGGCGCACGGTGCGGCGGATGCCCTCCAGGATGTCCAGCGGCTCGAAGCCGGTGACCACGATCGGCACCTCGAACCGCTCGGCGAGCTCCGGGTACTCGGCGGTGCCCATCACCGAGCAGACGTGCCCGGCGGCGAGGAAGCCCTGCACCCGGCAGTCCGGCGACTGCATGATCGCCTCGATCGCCGGGGGCACCCGGACGTGCGAGACCAGCAGGCTGAAGTTGCGGATCCCGCGCTTCTTCGCCTGGTACACCGTCATGGCGTTGGGCGGGGCGGTGGTCTCGAAGCCGATCCCGAAGAACACCACCTGCTTGTCCGGGTTCTGCTCGGCGATCCGCAGTGCGTCCAGCGGGGAGTAGACCACCCGCACGTCGCCGCCCTCGCTGCGGACCCGGAACAGGTCCTTGTCCGTGCCCGGCACCCGCAGCATGTCGCCGAAGGAGCAGAAGACCACGTCCGGGCGGGAGGCGATCTCCAGCGCCTTGTCGATCACCTCCAGCGGGGTGACGCACACCGGACAGCCCGGCCCGTGGATCAACTCAACTCCCTCCGGCAGCAGTTGGTCGATGCCGTGCCGGATGATGGTGTGCGTCTGGCCGCCGCAGACCTCCATCAGCGCCCAGGGCCGGGTGACGGTGGCCCGGATGTCGTCGAGCAGCCGCCGGGCCAGCTCGGGGTTCTGGAACTCCTCCAGGTACTTCATTTGGTCTCCGCCTCCTTCGGGGCGCCCGCGGCCGCCTCCCACGGGTCGCCGAACTCCTCCTGCAGCAGCCCGAGTTCCTCGAACAGCTCAAGGGTCCGGCGGGCCGACTCCTCGTCCAGGCGCTGCAGCGCGAACCCGACGTGCACGATCGCGTACTCACCGACCGCGAGGTCGGGCAGGTACTCCAGGCACACGTCCTTCACCACGCCGCCGAAGTCCACGACGGCCATCCGGGTGCCGTCGCGCTCCTCGATCTCCATCACCCTGCCGGGCACCGCCAGGCACATCGGCTGCTCCCTCGTTCGTCCTCCGGGGGCGGGTGCGCCCCCGCCGTTCAGCTGCCGGTCCGGCCGGCCACCACGAGCTGGCCGAGCGCCAGACCGCCGTCGTTGGGCGGCACCAGCCGGTGCCGCAGTACGGTGAAGCCGGCCGCCCGCAGCCGCTGCAGGCACTCCTCGGTGAGCAGTGCGTTGCCGAACACCCCGCCGGTGAGCGCCGCCGTACCGAGTCCGGTCCGCTCCCGCGCCGCCAGGCACCACCGTTCCACCAGGGAGGCCACCGCACCGTGGAAGCGTCGGGCGACCACCGCGGCCGGCACGCCCGCCGTCAGGTCGGCGACCACCGCGGCCAGCACCGGGCCGGGATCGGCCACCGACACACCGTCCTCGTCCCGCATGCCGAAGGCGTACGGCTCGCCGGAGTCCTCGGCGGCCAGGGCGGCGGCCTCCAACTCCACGGCCGCCTGGGCCTCGTAGCCGGCCCGGTGGCAGACCCCGGCGAGCGAGGAGACGGCGTCGAACAGCCGCCCCATGCTGGAGGTCGGCACGCAGTTCAGGCCGCGAGCCAACTGCCGGCGTAGCACCGCGAGTTCGTCCGCGGGGCAGGCCGCGGTGCAGGGCAGTCCGGGCTCCCAGGGCAGGCCGGCCGCGTACAGGTGGGCGAGCGCCATCCGGTACGGGCGTTCCACCGCGGCGTCCCCGCCGGGCAGCGGCACGTGGCCGAGCCGGCCGAAGCGGTCGAAGCCGTCGTAGTCGGCGAGCAGCACCTCGCCGCCCCAGACCGTGCCGTCCTCGCCGTAGCCGGTGCCGTCGAAGGCGATGCCGATGACCCGCCCGGTGCCGTCCAGACCGTGCTCGGCCATCGCCGAGGCGATGTGCGCGTGGTGGTGCTGCACGGTGCGGACCTCGCGCCCGCGGGCCTGCCGCCGCGCCCACTGCGCGGAGCGGTAGCGCGGGTGCCGGTCGGCGGCCAGCAGCTCCGGGCGGACCCCGGTGACGGCCGCCAACTGGGCCACCGCGCGGCCGAATCCGGCGAGGGTCGCCAGGTCGTCCATGTCGCCGACGTGCCCGGAGGGCCAGGCGGTGCGCCCCTCGGCCAGCGCGAAGGTGTTCTTGAGGTCCCCGCCGACCGCGAGCACCGGGCGGACGCCCACCGGCAGCGGCACCGGCAGCGGCGCGTAGCCGCGCGAGCGGCGCACCGGCAGCACCTCGCCGTCCACCACCCGCACCACCGAGTCGTCGCAGGGCACGTGGATCGGCCGGTCGTGCGCCAGCCAGCCGTCCACCAGCGGGGCGAGGCGGTCCAGCGCCTCGGCGTCGTCGGTGACGATCGGCTCGCCGGACAGGTTGCCGCTGGTCATCACCAGCACCCGCGGGCCGTCCGGGTCGCCGGGCAGGCCGAGCAGCAGCCGGTGCAGCGGGGTGTACGGCAGCATCACGCCGAGGTCGGGGCAGCGCGGGGCGACGTCCTCGGCGATCCCGGGGGCACCGGACCGGCGGCGCAGCAGCACGATCGGCCGGGCGGCGGACTCCAGGGCGGCCCGTTCGGCCTCCCCGACCCGGGCCAGCGCGGCCGCCTCGGCGGCCGAGGAGGCCATCACGGCGAAGGGCTTGTCGCCGCGGCGCTTGCGCCGCCGCAGTTCGGCCACCGCGGCGGCACTGCCCGCGTCGCAGACCAGGTGGTAGCCGCCGAGGCCCTTGACGGCGAGCACCGCGCCCTCGGCGAGCAGCCGGCGGGCGTCCTCCAATGCGGCCGCTCCGCGCAGCCCGGCCCGCCCGGGCACGGTGAGCGAGAGCTCGGGCCCGCAAGCGTGGCAGCAGATCGGCTGGGCGTGGAAGCGCCGGTCGGACGGGTCGGTGTACTCGCGCTCGCAGTCCGTGCACATCGGGAAGCCGGCCATGGTGGTGGCGGCCCGGTCGTAGGGCAGTGCGGTGACGATGGTGAACCGCGGCCCGCAGTTGGTGCAGGTGATGAACGGGTGGCGGTGCCGCCGGTCGGCCGGGTCGGCGAGTTCGGCCAGGCAGTCGGCGCAGGTCGCGGTGTCCGGTGGGATCAGGGTGCGGCTGCCGCCGCCGCCCGTGGACGGCACGATGGCGAAGCCGTCCGCGCCGGTCGCCTCGATCGGCTCGTGCAGCACCGAGGCGACCCGGGCCAGCGGGGGCGCGTCGTCCGCGATCCGTCGGCAGAACGCCGCGACGGCGTCCGGCAGGCCCTCGACCTCGGCGAGCACGCCCTCGCCGGTGTTGGTGACGTGCCCGGCGAGCCGCAGCTCCGCGGCGAGCGAGTGCACGAACGGGCGGAAGCCCACGCCCTGGACGATCCCGCCGACCCGGACGAGCCGCCGTTCGACGGCGGCCGCCTGCGGTGCGGCGGTCACGAGGCGGCCGGCGGCAGCGCCGGTTCCCGGTGCGGGTGCCCGTGCCCGTGACCGTGGTCGTGCTCGTGACCGTGGTCGTGACCGGGCCCCGTCCCGGGCGCGTGGTCGTGGTCGGGCTGCGCGGCCGGCGGACCGTGATGGTGCCCGGCGCTCGGCACGCCCATCACCGGCCGGTGCACGGGAGCGCCCTCCAGCACGGCGGTGGCCCGGTCGAGCAGCAGCCCGACGCCCTGCCCGGTGCGCGCCGAGGTGAACAGCACCTCCACGCCCGGGTTGACCCGCTCGACGTGCGCGAGGAAGGCCCGCCGGTCGAAGTCCACGGCCGCGGCCAGGTCCGCCTTGGTCACCACCACGAGGTTCGCCAGCCCGAACGCCGTCGGGTACTTCAGCGGCTTGTCCTCGCCCTCGGTCACCGAGGCCAGCGCCACCCGCAGGCTCTCCCCGAGGTCGTACGAGGCCGGGCAGACCAGGTTGCCGACGTTCTCCACGAACAGCAGCCGGGTGTCCGCGGGCAGCCAGCCGTCCAGGTGGCGGGCCAGCATCACGGCCTCCAGGTGGCAGAGCCCGTCGGTCAGCACCTGCTTGACCGGGGCGCCCGAACGGGCTAGGCGCAGCGCGTCGTTCTCGGTGGCGAGGTCGGCGGTGAGCGCGGCGGCGGCCGTCCCGCGCTGCCCGGCGAGCACCAACTCGGCCTCCAGCAGGGCGGTCTTGCCGCTGCCGGGGCTGGAGAGCAGGTTCACCGCGACGGTGCCGCGGGCGGCGAGCGCCTCGCGCAGCTCCCGGGCGGCGTCCTCGTTGCGGGCCAGCACGGCCTGCTGGAGGTCGACAACTCGGCACATGGCGTCAGCCTTCCTGGTCGGCGTACGCCGGACGGTCCGCCCAGCGGACGCTGCGGATCTGCAGCTCCCGCCCGGTCAGCAGCTCGGTGGCCGCGCCGTCGCCGCAGCCGGGGCAGGTGAGTTCGGGCGGCATCCCGACCGCCCAGCCGGTGCCGCAGGCGCCGCACCGGGCCTGCGCCGGCACCGGTTCGGTGATCAGCTCGGCGCCCTCCAGGGCCGTTCCGGAGCAGGCGAGTTCGAAGCAGAAGTGCAGCGAGTCCGGGACCACGCCGGCCAGTTCGCCGACCTGCAGCAGCACCGACTCGACGCGGTCGGCCCCCTCGGGGACGGCCTGCACCACCTGGTCCACCACGGCCATGGCGATCGACATCTCGTGCATCGGCACCCCGCTTTGCGCCTGGAGGCGGTGACCGGACGGTCGGGCACCATTACAGGCCGCGGCCCCGGGGTGCGGGGTGCGCCGCGCCGTGGACGCGGCGCCCGCTACGCCATTCGCAGCACCGGCCCGCGGTCACATCTGCCGGATCTTCAGGTACCGCTTGAGGTCCGGCAGGCTCTGCACGAAGACCGCCACGGCGGCGGCGCTGAGCAGGACGATCAGGAACTTGCGCATGAGGGTGCCTCTCTGTCGGTGGTACGGCTTCGGTCGGACGGTGCGGCGGCGGCGCCCGGATCGGCGGGGCCGCCGTCCAGCAGCCGGAGGATCACGTCGACGGCCTCGTCGACGGCCGCGGCGACCGGGGCGCTGAGCCCCATGCCCTCCTCGACCGTCTCCGGCTCGCAGCCGACCACGAACACCTGCCGCGGCGGGCTGCCGCCGGTGCCGGCGGCGAGCGTGGCGAGCAGCGACAGCACCGCGTCCGGGCCCATCCGGTGGCCGTCCAGCGCGGGTGCCTGCGGTTCGACCGCCCCGGGTGCGGGCGCCTCCAGCAGGTACACCGTGCCGGGCGTGCCGCCGCGCTCGGTGGCGTCCACCAGGACGAGCGTGTCGTAGCCGTCCAGCAGTCGGTACGCGAGGTGCACGCCGCGCACCCCGATGTCGGCCGCCTCGACGCCCTCGGGCAGCTGCCGCCCGGCCAGCCGGCGGACGGCCTCGACGCCGAAGCCGTCGTCGCCGAGGAAGACGTTGCCGACCCCGGCGACCAGGACCCGGGGCGTCGGCCCGCTGCCGTCCGTCATGACTCCTCCACCGGGGCGAGTTCGTCGGGCTGGAAGTACAGGAAGCGGCCCTGGGCGCGCCACAGGTCGGCGCCCGGGTCGCCGTCGACGGTGACCGCGACGTGCACCGCGCCGTCCACGTCCTGCAGGACGGCCTCGACCAGGGCGGTGCGGCCCTGCAGGAAGAGGTCCTGGGCGTCGGTGCGGCGGCGGCCGGGGCGCAGCACCACCCGGTCGCCCGCGCCGACCGCCCGGCCGTCGATCTGCACCCGGTCGGTGGCCGGGTCCACCCCGGGGTCGCCGCCCGGGTCCCACCACGGCGTGTCCGGCCGGACCCCGGGGACGTCGGCCCCGGCGGGCGGACCGCCGGTCACCTCGCGCAGCGCCCGGACGGCGCCGTGCAGCCGCTCCATCACCTCCGGGGGCAGCGAGTCCGCCAGGTCGACGGCGGCGCCGGCCCGGTCGTCGGTGCCGCGCGCCTCGCGCTTCTCCTGCTCGGTCAGCGCGGAGGTGCGCAGCGCGAGGATCTCGTCGATCTCGGTGCCGTCGTACAGCGCACCGGGGCTCTCCGGGGCGACCTGCGGGTGGTCCTCCAGGATGATCGGCGAGGAGAGCACCACGTCGGCGCGGCCGTCGTCGCCGGCGAGCACCGGCCAGGTGCGCAGGTTCCGGCACTCGGCGACGGCGTCCTTCGCCCACTCGGGCGGGTCGGTCATCGAGACGAAGGAGCCGCTGTCCAGGCCGAGCAGCAGGTGCGCGGAGACCAGCGCGTGCGGCAGGGCCTGTTCGCGGCCGTCGCCGGGCCCGGCCGTCCAGGCGGTGGTGTTCTCCACCACGGCGCGCAGCCGGTAGGCGGCGTAGGGGCCGGGCAGCGGCTGCAGCCGGACCCGCAGCACCCCGTCGACCTGGGCGCAGCGGCGGACGGTGCGGCCGACGGTGCGCTCGCCGTCGCGGACGGACTCGATCTCGGTGCGGGCCGGGCAGTGGACGGGCACCAGGACCTCGCCGGCGAGCAGCTCCTCGACGGTGGCGGACATCTCCACGCGTTCCTCGGCGCCCTCGTCCCAGGCGGTGAGCACCCGGTCGGAGAGCTCCAGCGCCTCGGTGTCCTCGTGGCCGCCGTCCTCGCGCAGCCGCTGCACGGTGCGGCGCTGGACGCGCAGGAAGCGCAGTTCGGCCGTCAGGGTGGCGCCGCGGCGCGGCTCCACGAGCAGTTCGGTGTGCTGGTCCGGGTGCTCGCCGGCACCCTCGCCGTAGCCCGGCGGCACCAGGACGCCGAACTGCCAGCGCAGCCGGTTCTTCGCGGAGGACGCCCGGTACGGGTAGAGCACGTAGCCCTCGAACAGCACGGCGTCGGCGATCTGCCGGGCGCCGGCGAACCGCTCGGCGGCGGGGCGGACGGCGGTCATCGCGCACCCTCCCGGGCCAGGGCGGGCTCCTCGGCGGGTCCGCGGGCGGGGGCCGGCCCGTCGGCGGCCGCCAGCAGCGCGCGCACGGTGGCCTCCCAGGAGGGCAGGCCGTGCCGGGAGCGGTAGGCGAGCAGCTCGTCCATGGCGTCCTTGGGCAGCCGCAGCCAGCCGCAGCCGGGGAAGTGCTGCTCCATCATCTCCCGCCACACCCGCACCGGGAGCTTCACCCGTGTCTCCTTGTGCCAGGGCACGGGCTGCACGCCGAAGCCGTCCTCGCCGGTGAAGACCGTGCCGGAGAACAGCATCAGCAGCGGCACGTCGCCGTCCTCCAGCGAGGCGAGGTAGCGGGTCGCGGCGATGTCCAGGTCGTAGGTGCACGGCACGGGCAGCTCCACGTCGGTGCTGCCGGTGAAGCCCGGCACCAGCAGCGGGACCTGCGCGAACTGGACGGGGTTGAGGCTGGTGCCCCAGCGGGACCGTTCGCCGAACAGGTCGCCGAGCCGCTCGGCCTCGCCGTCGCCGTAGCCGCGCCGGGCCGGCTCGATGCGCAGTTGGCAGCGGAGCGCCAGGGCGTGCACCCGGGCGCCGGCGGAGCCGATCCGCAGCCGGAAGAGCAGGGTCGGCCCGGCGGCGTACCGGTCGCCCTGCACCCCGGTGCAGTCGAAGGTCAGGTCACAGGTCGTCACGCGGTGTCCTCGGTCAGGGGCCGGGCGAGGCCGGCGAGGCGGTCGAAGAAGCCCTCCAGCTCGGCGCGGGCGGTCTGGCCGCCGTCGAAGCCCTGCCAGTGCAGCCGCATCCGCCCGACCAGCTCGTAGCAGGCGTCGACCGGCACCAGGTGGCAGGTCGTCACGCCGCCCGCGCGGCGCAGCAGCAGCGCCTCGACGTCCGGTTCCAGCAGGGCCGCGAGCCGGGTGCGGTCGAGCACGGTCTGCCAGGTGCTCGGGTCGAGCTCGCTCTCGGCGGGGCCGGCGGGGCTGGGGTAGAGCGCGACCAGCCGGTCCAGTGCGGAGTTGCGGAGGAAGAAGACGGTGGAGACCGGGATCTGCAGCGCCTCCCAGTCCGCGTCGTCCACGCCGTGCGCCGGGTCGACCAGGTAGCGGCGGGGCACGCCGCGGTAGCGGCCGCCGGCCGCCCCCGGGCGGTCGAAGAGCATGGCGCACGCCGGGCAGGCGCAGGCCAGCGCGCGCTGTGCGGTGTCGGCGAGGTGCCGGTGCTCGGGTGCCAGCGCGGTGCCGCAGAAGGCGCAGCGCTCCGGACGGGGCGCCGCGGGTGCGAGCAGCCGGCGCAGCACCGCGGCGCCCGCGCCCGGGGCGTCGGTCGGGGACGTGGTCATCCGGCGTCCGCCCCCACCGGCGGCCGGCGGCCGATCTGCAGCAGCGCGGGCTGCGGGGCCGCCTTCTCCAGCCGGACGTCCGTCACCTCGGGCGCGTAGCAGGCGAACGCCGTCTCCAGGTCGCGCCGCAGCGCCTCCTCGCCGCCGCAGCCGCAGCCGCCGGGGGCGGTGCGCAGCCGGACCGACCCGGCCTCCGCGGCGTACCCGATCAGCTCGGCCGGGCGGCCCGGCAGCGAGCGCAGCGCCCGCCGGATCCGCTGCTGGACGCTCTCCGGGTGGAGTTCGTGCAGCACCAGCAGCCCGGAGACCACCTGGTCGTCGAGCAGGGCGGCGGGCAGCGGGACCGTCCCGTCCGCGCCGAGCAGGGCGACGATCCGGGCGAGGCCCTCGCCGTAGAACGCCATCAGCTCGCGGACGAGGTCCTCGGCCGCGGCGACGGCCGCCCCGTCCGCCTCGCCGGCCAGCCGGTCCAGGACCTCCTGGACCCGCCGGCCGGCCGTCTCCGCGGTCATCAGGCCAGTCCGCTCAGGCCGGTGGGGACGTGCATCTTCTGCACCGTGCGGCCGTCGCCGACGTACATGTGCACGCCGCAGGGCAGGCACGGGTCGAAGCTGCGCACGGCCCGCATGATGTCGATGCCCTTGAAGTTCTCCGGGGAGTTCTCCTCGAAGATCGGCGTGTTCTGCACCGCGTCCTCGTACGGGCCGGGGGTGCCGTAGCTGTCGCGGACGCTGGCGTTCCACGGGGTCGGCGGGTACGGGTGGTAGTTGGCGATCTTGCCGTCGCGGATCACCATGTGGTGCGAGAGGACGCCGCGGACGGCCTCGGTGAAGCCGCAGCCGATCGACTCGTCCGGCACCTCGAACTTCTCCCAGGTCTGGGTGCGTCCGGCGCGGACCTCCTCCAGCGCCTTCTCGGCGAAGTGCAGGGCGCAGGCGGCGGCGTAGGCCTGGAAGTAGGTGCGGGCGCGGTTGCGCTCCAGCGCGTTGGACCACTGCGGGATCTTCCACTCGAAGGTGGTCTCCGGCTTGGTCATGGTCTTCGGCAGGTTGATGACGACGCTGTGGCCGGTGGCCTTCACGTAGCCGATGTCGACCAGGCCGGAGAGCGCGGTGGACCACAGGCGGGCGATCGGGCCGCCGCCGGTGTCCAGGGCGAGGTGGTCCTTGCCGTCGAACCAGCGCGGCGACATGACCCAGCTGTACTTGTCGTCGAAGTCGCGCTTCTGCGGCTGGGGGATGGTGTGCTGGTTCCACGGGTGCCGCGGGTCGACCGGGTTGCCGAGCGGGTCGTGGGTGACGAAGAGCTCCTGCCCCTCCCAGTCCTGGTAGTAGGAGCTGCCGAGCAGGATCCGGATGCCCAGGTTGATCTGGGTGAGGTCGTTGGTGACGAGCTTCCCGTCGACGACCACGCCCGGGGTGACGAACATCCGCCGGCCCCAGTCCGTCATGTTGCGGTACGTGAAGTCGCAGTGGTCCGGGTCGTTGAGGCTGCCCCAGCAGCCGAGCAGGATGCGGCGGCGGCCGACCTCCTCGTAGCCGGGCAGGGCCTCGTAGAAGAAGTCGAAGAGGTCGTCGTGGAGCGGGACGACGCGCTTCATGAACTCCACGTAGCGCGTCAGCCGGCTGAGGTAGTCGGTGAAGAGCTGCACGCTGGCGACCGTGCCGACGCCGCCCGGGTAGAGCGTGGAGGGGTGCACGTGGCGGCCCTCCATCAGGCAGAACATCTCCCGGGTGTAGCGGCTGACCTGCAGCGCCTCGCGGTAGAACTCGCCCTCGATGGGGTTGAGCGAGCGCATGATGTCGGCGATCGTCCTGTACCCGTGCTCGGCGGCGTGCGGCGCCTCGGTGCGTTCGGCGCGCTCCAGCACGCCCGGGTTGGTCTCGCGGACCATCTTCTCGCAGTAGTCGACCCCGACCAGGTTCTCCTGGAAGATGTTGTGGTCGAACATGTACTCGGCGGCCTCGCCGAGGTTGATGATCCACTCGCCCAGGTGCGGGGGCTTCACCCCGTACGCCATGTTCTGCGTGTAGACCGAACAGGTGGCGTGGTTGTCGCCGCAGATGCCGCAGATCCGGCTGGTGATGAAGTGCGCGTCGCGCGGGTCCTTGCCGCGCATGAAGACGCTGTAGCCGCGGAAGACCGACGAGGTGCTGTAGCACTCCGCGACCTTCTTCTGTTTGAAATCGATCTTCGTGTGGATGCCCAGGCTGCCCACGATCCGGGTGATCGGGTCCCAGGACATCTCCATCAGGCCGTCGCCGGTCGGCTTCGCTGTCGTCGCCATCGGGAGTGTGTGCCCTTCGTCGTTGCGTCGGGGGGACGGGCGGACGCCGCGGGGCGCCCGCCCCCCGCGGGCCGGGGCGGGGGGGAGGCGGGGCGGCGGGCGCTAGGCGGACGGAGGAGGGGGGGGATACTGTTTTATTTTAAGAGTGGTTA